>JBOFKE010000350.1:0-10093 GCA_051657185.1 Bacteroidales bacterium
ACTATTATACTTTGGTTATGCTCGATAAGCAATTGCAGATCACACAGGAGTGTGTAGCCAATCAAAAGCAGAATCTGGATGTGATCATAGCGATGAAAGAAGCCGGTATGCAGACAGAGGCAGCAGTTAATCAGGCTTCGGCAAATCTGCTTAATGTACAGGCTTCCGAAAAGGATATTCAGAAACAGATTCGTTTGATCGAAAATGCGATTTCATTGCTTATAAACGAAGCTCCTGAACGAATCGAACGCACTGGATTCGGTCAATCGGGTCTGAATACCATTGCGTTGAGCGATGAGATTGCTTTTGTCACTTTAGCCAATCGTCCTGATGTACGTCAGGCAGAATACGCATTGCGCGAGAGTTTCTATGGAGTCAATACCGCCCGATCCGCTTTCTATCCGTCTATAACGCTAGGCGGTACGGCAGGCTGGACGAACAGTGCAGGAGGTATGATTTCTAATCCCGGGCAGCTTCTGCTCTCAGCGATTGGATCACTGACACAACCTTTATTTAATAAAGGAATTAATCAGGCTAATCTCAAAATATCGAAAGCGCGCTACGAACAAACGAAGCTTCAGTTTCATCAGGCTCTTTTGAACGCAGGTGTTGAAGTAAATGATGCACTTATATTGTGTCAGAACAGTCGCGATAAACTCGAAATCAGATCGCGTCAGGTCGAGGCCAATCAAAAAGCATTGGATAATTCGCTTGAGTTGATGAAGCATAGCTCAAATACATATCTTGATGTACTTTATGCCGAAATCACATTGCTTCAGTCACGACTTGTACAGGTTTCCGACTGGTTTGAAGGAGTACAAGGTAAGATTACTCTGTATAAAGCTTTAGGAGGAGGATCTTCTCAGAATTAATAATTAAATGCCTAAGGGAGGTTATCGATCGTACGATTGGTAATCTCCCTTTTTTAGGTTATGCAGATTCTATGTTATATGAAACCAGATTTACTCACTGATCCAATATAAATCAAGGATTTATATTGGAGTAAACTAAATTTTGTAAGTGAGAAAAATAATTTTAATAATTAGGTTGTTTTTGTATAATAAATCAATTTTGTAAAATTATGCTTATCTTTGCACAAGTAATTATATATAATGAAGAGGATTAAGATGAGAAAAATTCTTTTATTTGCTCTGTTTTTTAATTTATTGATATCTTGTGTAGGACTTTCTAAAACTAAAATGGTAGAATTGGATGAGCGTATAAGTAATGTTTCTATAAATATTTATGAGCCAATTTTTTCAAACACTTTAATTATAAGCTTTGATAGGAGCTTTTCCAGTGATGACGTGATGAGGTGTCTTTATACCTCAGCTATAATCATGAAAGATAGGTCTTTTGATAAAATATATCTTGCCAATAAAAATGATAAACGGTATTACCTGGATGGCGAATATTTTTCTTTTTTGGGGAATGCCAATTCAGATTCGATCGATCTCTCGGAAATCATAAGTCAATCAATAGAATACGCATATACGCTAGAGGGTATTCCTGCCTTTCCTTGTGCGAAGGCAGGATGGATCTTGGTTAACTCTCAACGAATGGAATATTTTGATGACTTGATCAGCGAATTGCAAAATGATAAAAAAGAGGCTGTCTAACAAGCCAAAATCAAGTTATCTGAAGTTTAAATCTATATTTATAAAAAAAAGTACCATTTCAGACCTATATTTATCGGTATGAAATGGTACTTTTTTTCTTTTTTTTCTGAGAAGGACGATCGCGCTGGCGCATACTTATCAAGTCAGCAATGAGAAAATAATCGGAAGGATATACGGATTTAATTTTTGAATTACGGTAAGAATCCCGATTTTGGTACGTATGAAAAATATTTTACATAGGTATCTAAAGTTTTTTAGATACGTACCAAAAATAAATTACATACGTATGTAAATCTGATTAGATAAGGCAAATTGGAAAATAGCTCGCAACGATGCAGTATATCTCTGAAAAGATACGGTATATCTTCGTAACGACACGGTGTATCTTTTAAAAGAAACGGCGTATCTTTTCAGAGATACACCGTACAATTCTTACAATATCCGGATTCTCTTCTCACTCTCACTACAAAATAATTTTTTTTGCGTTTTATCTGCAACATTTGCAACATCCTCCCGAAACCCTTTATGGATCGGGGTTAGACACTGTTGCAGATGGTTGCAAATGGTTGCAAATGAAATTTGATCTGCAACGCGTAATCCTTTATAGTATAGGTATTTATGGGTATGTTGCAAATGTTGCAGATAAAACTTCAAATTTTGTTAGTGGGTGAATGATAGATTGCACCGTTGTTTATTTAAGAATAATGTCTTTTGAGAACTCCAGAGTACCGAGTTTTGGCATTAGATTCATTATCTGATTCGTACGATTTAGCATATAAGAAGTAGGCTTAGCGGAATTAAACCTAATAGGATTTGGCAAAGATGATGCGATTAATGCCGATTGCCGTTTTGTTATTCGATTAGCAGTTGTATGAAAATTATTTTTAGCAACAGCCTCTACGCCATAAATTCCATTACCCATCTCTATCGAATTCAGATAAACAGTCATTATTCGTTCTTTACCCCATAATAATTCAATGAGAATGGTAAAATAGGCTTCGAGCCCTTTTCGTATGAATGAATGTCCTGGCCAGAGAAATACATTTTTAGCAGTTTGCTGAGAAATAGTACTTGCTCCACGAGCACGCTTTCTTTTTTCATTTTCTTTCATTGCCTTTTTAAGTTCAATGAAATCAAAACCTTTATGTTCGAGAAATCGATTATCTTCAGATGCAATTACAGCTCTAATTATATTAGGTGAGATTTCGTTAAACGGAACCCAATCGTGTTTTAAAATAGGTTTTTCTCCTTTGAGTATAGATTGGGTACAACGAATAAGCATGAGCGGAGTTATCGGGACCGGAATGAATCGAAATAATAAAACTGAGAAAATACTGGCAAGAAAGGCTATCAGTACTATTCGTTTAATCCAGGATAAAATTTTATGCATAAAATATATTTTTTCGTATAAACAATATGTCTGAATAAAAGTTCTCTTTTCAATCTTTCAGACACAAAAAAAAGGTCGCAAGCATTTCTTTTGATATGCAAACAACCTCTTTTCTTATTTGGAAATATATCTATTTGAAATCTTCGCTATAATATGCAGCAGGAAGTGTACGACAATTATATTGAGATGCCATAATCTGACCATAAGCTCCGGCAGAGCGCATTGCTATGAAATTTCCACGATGAGCTTTGTTTAGCTCAACATCTTTTCCAAAACAATCGGAAGATTCACAAATCGGACCTACGACTTCATATTTTTCTGCAATTTCATCAGAGCTAACGTTTTCGATCAAATGATATGCCTGATATAGAGCAGGTCTGATTAACTCAGTCATGCCGGCATCAACGATACAGAAGTTTTTATTAACTCCTTCTTTGATGTATAAGACACGAGTGATCAGCGATCCGCACTGACAAACGATAGAGCGTCCCGGTTCAAAGTGTACTTCTTGTCCTTCTTTTACCTGAAGATTTTCATTGAAAATTTTGAAATAACGAGCAAAATCAGGTATCGGATCTCCGTTAGGATCTTGATAATTGATGCCTAATCCACCGCCGACATTGATGATTTGGATCGAAATACCTTTCTTTTCAACCATTTCAAGAACAATATTGATACGCGTACACACATCATTAAATACTGATAAGTCAGTGATTTGTGATCCGACATGGAAATGTAGCCCGATTAATTCAATATTTGAAAGGTTGGTAGCACGATCAAGAACTTTATCAAGAAGCTCCATACTGACGCCAAATTTGTTTTCTTTTAACCCTGTTGTAATATAGTGATGTGTTTTAGCATCAACCTCAGGATTAACACGAAGTGCAATTTTAGCTGTTTTATTTTTGCTGGAAGCAATGCTGTTAATTACTTCAAGTTCAGCAATAGACTCAACATTAAAACATTGAATGTTTGCATCAAGAGCAAGTTCAATTTCCCAATCGGATTTACCTACTCCGGCATAAACAATTTTATCTGCAGAAAAACCAGCAGCCATCGCAGCTTCGATTTCCCCCCCGCTTACGCAGTCAACGCCTAAACCATAGCTGTTGATAATAGATAGAATGCGATCGTTAGCATTAGCTTTGATAGCATAGTGAACATGAAAGTTGTATTTTTCAGATTCTGTTTTAACTATTTGAAGTGTCTTTCTTAATAAATCCGTGTCATAGAAATAGAATGGAGTTCTTAGACCGGAGAATTGATCTAATGGAAAAATTCCTTTTGTCATAAATTAATATATAAAATAAGGTTTAATAAGTTATACTTATAGATCCAAAAAAGGCGAATTTACTCTTTAAATGAAAAAGAATAAATTCGCCTCGATATTTGTGTATCGAGAATATTAGTAGCTCGATGTCAGATTAGTTTTCAAAAAGATTTCTGCTCAGTGCTTGTAGCGCCTTTTGTTTATCTTCTTTTCTTACTAAAAGAGAAATGTTGTAATTGCTGCCACCGTATGAAATCATACGTACAGGAACATCTTTTAAAGCGCTAACCGCTTTGGATTCGAAACCGATGTTTTCCCATTCAAGATCGCCAACAACACAAATGATCACCATGTTTTCATCTACAGATACTGTACCCAGCTTTTTAAGCTCATCCAGAATCTCCTGAAGCTTCTTCGTGTTATCAATAGTAACAGATACTCCCACTTCAGAAGTAGTTACCATATCAACCGGAGTTTGGTAAGTTTCGAAAATTTCAAAAACCTTACGCATGAAACCATGTGCTAATAACATACGGCTGGATTTAATCTTAATCGCAGTGATTCCGTCTTTAGCAGCTACGGCTTTAATTTTATCCGCTTCGGTATCATTTGAAATTAATGTACCCGGAGCAGAAGGCTCCATTGTGTTTAGCAAGCGTACAGGTATGTTACCCAGTTTAGCTGGCTGAATACATGTAGGATGTAGAATTTTTGCACCAAAATATGCTAATTCTGCAGCTTCTTCGAAATGCAACTGACGAACGGGAGTTGTTTTCTCAACGTAACGAGGGTCGTTGTTATGCATACCATCAATGTCTGTCCATATCTGGATTTCATCCGCATTGATTGCAGCTCCGATTAAAGAAGCAGTATAATCACTACCACCGCGTTGTAAGTTATCAACTTCACCATAAGCGTTACGACAGATATATCCTTGAGTGATGAAAAGGTTAACACCACTGTAAGGTTCTAACATCTTGGTTAAATGCTCTTTTGTAAACTGTAGATCCGGTTCAGCGTTTTTATCTGTACGCATATATTCCAGAGCCGGAAGTAGAACTGAACGAACACCAATTTCATTTAGGTAGTTGTTCATCATTACTGTAGAGATTAATTCTCCTTGCGCTAATACGATTTTCTCTTCAAAAAGTGTAAATAAATCTTTAGAAAAAGATCGAATATGATCGAAAATCGCTTTTACCGCTTGTAACGTCTTTTGTTTATACTCCTCTGTGGTAAACAGTTCATCAATCTCTCTCTTGTATTTTGTTTCAAGCTTATTGATGATCTCGTTTGCACCATTCGGATTTTTCTTATAGAAATAGTCCGAAATTTCCACAAGGGTATTGGTAGTTCCCGCCATAGCTGAAAGAACGACAAGGTTTCTTTCACCGTTGCAAATTAAGTTTGCAACCTCCTTCATTCTCTGTGCAGACCCCACAGACGTACCACCAAACTTTAATACTTTCATTTCTAAATGTTCAATTAAAATTTAAGTTACAAGAAATAAATTAGTGGAATTATAAGGGAAACTCTACCATTTCTACCGATCTTCCTTTTTCAGTTTACAAAAGTAAAATAAATAACGGGTTATGGAACTTTTTTCCTAAAAAAATCCTCTAAAAGCGATATCTTTTTGTCTTTGAGTCATATTTCAAGGGGTAATCAATAGCTTTTTGATTATTCATCTTATCAAAATGATAACTTTTGTTCTGCTGTTCTTTATTTCGGATTAGAATTCTTATTAAAATTTACACAATTCACTGTAAACCTTATGTACAGGCAATCCCATAACATTAAAATAAGAGCCGTTTATCGATTTTACTCCAATGTATCCTATATATTCCTGTATGCCGTAGCTCCCGGCTTTATCGAAAGGCTTAAATTTATCGACATAATAAATAATTTCAGCTTCTGTTAAAGGTGCGAATGTAACATGCGTTACCGAAGCGAAAGATACTTCTTTTTCGGCTGTACATAGTGTGACGCCGGTGATAACCTGATGTGTCTTATCAGATAATTCTTTTAGCATATTAATCGCGTGTTCACGATCTGTCGGTTTACCGAATACTTGATCTTCGAGACAAACGATTGTATCAGCAGTGAGTAATATTTGCCCCGGTTTGAGAAATGTTTTGTAGGCGTTTGCCTTATTTGCTGAAATATGAATTGCTATTTCTTCATTCTTTAAATGTGAAGGATAAGACTCATCAATATCCGGCAGTTTCACGACTTCAAAATCAAGCTCTAATCCTTGTAAGAGCTCTTTTCTTCTTGGTGAATTTGAAGCTAGTAATATTTTTTTATCTTTAATCATTTCTTTTGCTTTTCAATTGTTTTACCATCCGAATGCTTCCGATTGCATCCATTTGCCCTGAGTTTTTAATACTTGTTCAATAACATCGCGTGCACAACCTTTACCACCTTCTTTCGTGGAGATGTAGCGTGATATAGTCTTAATCTCAGGAGCTGCATCTTTGGGTGAGCAGGGGAGTCCTACAAGTTTCATGATTTCATAATCGGGAATGTCATCACCCATATACATGATCTCATTGAACTGAATACCTGTTTTCTTTATAAAATCATGCAGGTCGTTGATTTTTACAGATGATCCCATATATATATGTTGCAGACCCAGACTTTGAAAGCGGATACGTATTGCTTCTGTATTTCCACCTGTAATGATACCTACCTGTAATCCTTGTTTCACGGCAAGTTGTAAAGCATATCCGTCTTTGATATTTACAACGCGCATCGGTTCACCGCTTGGGTGTAAAGGTACACTGTCTGATGATAAAACACCATCTACGTCAAACAGTAATGCTTTTATTTGTTTAAGATCGTAGTTTATATTACTCATAATGATATATTCTGTTTTGTTTAGATGCGTGCAATAGCCATAAAGCATGCATGCAATGTTACGGTAATAATAATCCATAGATTCTCGGCGTTAAAACGGGACAATCCTGGGAATTTATATTCAAGAGCCTGATGATGACAAGCTGAAAGACAATCACCACAATAAGTACAATTGTAGCCTATTTGGCCATTTTTTATATTGGATATATTCAGTGCGTCATATTTGCATTCTTTGATGCATTTCATACATTGTGTACAATCCTGGTTTAGTTGAAACCGAAATGGAGAAACCTTTTTGCTGATGCTGACAACTGTCCCGATCGGACAATAGCTCGAGCAGTGGGTCATCACACCTTTCTTACGTGATCCGAAAATCATAAATCCAATCCCAATAAGTCCGAATATTATTGCTAAAACAGACACATAAGGTTCGGTTACATTCAATAGACGTAATAGGAATGCACTTAGGATAATGATTGTCAAAATTGTATATCGAATAACTGTCTTGTTTTTTTGAGTGTATTTTGCTTTACGCTTATTCCTCGTAGATGCATAATGATCAAAAGCACCAAAATAACAAAGCTGACTACACCATGCCGGTCCGGAAAGAAGGATTGTGCTGATCAATAGAATCGGCATAAAGCCTATTTCGAATCGATAAACAGGACCAGCAAGTATAAGTCCCGGTATAGGAAAATGCAGTTTCCCGCTCATCAGGAATATTGTGTCTATGCAAATCCCAAGAATCAATTGAGCGAAAAAAACGATTGAAAAGAGCATCCATATTCTGCCTCTCCATATTTTTCGATCTTCTCTGTTGCTCATTTTCCATCCAATAAATCCGGCATATAAGGAAAACAGTAAAACCTGAATCCATCCACCATACAGAAAAAGTCTTTCCCCAAGTAATAATGGCTGTTTGGGTTTTACTTGCACGATTGTCAGTAGAACTAATGTCAATATAAACGTCAATATAGAAATGCTCCAACGATTTTTATTGATGACTGTCATTGTTTCGAGTGGATTTTATAGATACTTTCACTGAGTAATCGATAAATCGCTTTGTAATCGTTATTCAAAAGAGAAAGATGCTTATTGATTACATTTTCGTCAAAACGAACAGCCGGTCCTGTTTGAGCTTGCTTCGGATGCAAGTAGGAGAGCTTTTGTGTGGTTTCCTCAATAAGCGGAATCAGGACCTCAAAAGGAATTCCTTTTTCTTCTAATATATCAGCTGCGATAGTGTACATGTGATTTGTAAAGTTGCATACGAAAACAGCTGCTAAATGAATCTCTTTTCTTTTATCCGAATTTAGGAGGCGTACATCATCGCTCAATAAGCGAGCAAGTTCTAAAAGAATTTCCTCAATCTTCGAATCAGAGCCTTCGATAAAGAATGGGACATTTTTTAATGAAATTGATTTATTCTTGCTGAAAGTCTGAAGTGGATAAAATACACCGTAACGGGATGCATAGGATTGAAATATATCCATAGGAACACTGCCGGCAGTATGTACCCATATTCCATTATTGGGTTTCATTTCTCTAAGTACACTCTCCAGTGCAGAGTCTTTGAGAGAAAATATGTATAAATCAGCATCTTCGATTATTAAATCCGGATCAATCACCCATTCACAACCAATTGCTGACGCAAGTAGTTGAGCCGATTTCTCTGTGCGGCTATAGATCTGACTGATTTCAATATTGGCTATTTGCGCTAATTGGGGCGCTAACTGTGATGCCAGATTGCCGGCACCGATCAAAACAATACGCATAATTTCTAAGGGATAGTTACCATTTGTCAATGTGGATTTTCTCCCATTGAAGTTTATTTTCATCAAAAGGATCTCTCGATTTAGCTTTATATCCGATTGGAATAATAGATAATACTTGCATATGCATAGGTATATTAAGGACTTCACGGACATATTCTTCTGAAGAAGATCCGTGTTCTGTTTCTCTGTTGCGGATTTGCACCCAACAACTGCCGAGCCCCAGATCTTCTGCTTGTAACTGGATATAGATTGAAGCAATGGCGGCATCTTCTATCCATACATCATTTAGGAAAGGGTCTGCACAGACTATGATAGCCAAAGGTGCTTTGCTGATCATAGCAGCGCCATGAGCCTTGCAACGTGCCAGTTGCTCTAAAGTATCTTTATTTTCAACAATAATGAAAGACCACTCAGTAGTGTTTTTAGAAGTTGGTGCCATTAAAGCTGCCTTTAATAGTTTCTCAACGTCTTCTTGTTTTAATAAATCATCTGTAAAGCTTCGCGTACTCCGGCGATCCTTTATAAGTTGTTCGAATTTTTTCATTCCTTACCCGAATTTAGAATTACTCTACTGACAAAAGTATATAGAATTATTCTCATCGCAAAGAATAACATCTGTACATCACATTAATTGATAAATAATATATGCCTTGGTTGAATATTTTATTGGTGATTAATAGCTAATTTTTTAATGCATTTATTGTTCTGTATAATTAATGTGTAAATGCGCTAAATATGAGGCATCGGGAAGAACTAAATCCTATCTGATTTAGTTAAGTGTAAGTTAAATCTGAATACTAACAAAAATGATAGTTTTATGAAAAAGATTTATTTGAGTTTTGTGATAATTCTGTTAAGCGGACTTACGCTTTCTGCTCAGAATTGGTCTGAAAATAACAATAATCGTAATGGAGGTTATTATATGGGGCCGGGTATGATGTGGAATGATAATAATGGTTATGGTTGTTATGGACCGGGTATGATGTGGGGTAATTGGGGTAATCATGATTGGCATAAACAGGCTCAGTCTAATTTGAAATTAAATCAGGGTCAGGTGTCTAATTGGAATAATGTAATTTCGAAAAGTGCGCAGAATCAAAAAGCAGCAGATGATTCGATTCAATATTATGTGAGCCAAATAAGACGTTTGCAGAAGAATAAATCGGATATGGTTCAAGAA
>JBOFKE010000351.1:0-1858 GCA_051657185.1 Bacteroidales bacterium
ATACGTAAACAGACCGACACGGACACGGATATTATTACGATAAACCGGATTGAGCTCGTTAATCTGGCAAATCAGGCACATTTGGAGAGAAAGCCTTATGAAGGAGAATTATCTACCCGTTTCGTTTTCGAAGGTGAAGTGCGACTCGAAGGTAATGCAAGTTCTTTTCAAAAGATAGTCGATAGTGAGATAATGAATGAATATCTGTTGATAAACAAACAAGATGAAGAGCGTTGTACCGGTTTCAGAATCTCGGCAACCTATCAGATTGGTCAGAATGAGCCGATGAATGTGGTTTACTATTCACCGATCCTTTTGCCACAGGAATTTGACGATTACAGTATAAACAGAAATTGTCATTATCGTGTAGGAGCTACAATCAAGAGTGCCGGTGAAATCGAGTATATCTCGTCCATAGGGTATGATGTGCAGGATTGGGAAGATGCAGGTGGCGGCAATGTCGATATTGGAGGAGTCATAACTGTAGGTAAGAAAGAATGGGTGCCGGAAACGGTATTCAATTCAGACGGGAGTGTAAATATTCTGGCTAATACAAATATTGTATTCGAATTCAGCATGGCTTCTCCTATCGGAGCCAGATGGATCGCAATGCTCACAAACAATATTGATTTTGAGTTTGATCTGATGGAGGACGGTGTACGCGAAGGAGTGACTCGTGAAGGAGTTATTAATAAAATTAAAGTAAAGCCTAAGCGTATCGTCTCATCTTTGGAAGGACCGGTTACTACTGAGTTTTATATACTCATTGACAATGGAGACATAACCGAACTGGATTTGAACGATGATAATCAAACAGGAAAAGGTCGTCGTTATCTGATCAGACAAAGACCAAGTGAATAAAAGAATTATTTATGAAAAAGAATAGATTAATTCTCTTGCTATGCATACTGGGCATAAGCCTGCTTTATAGTTGTCAAGACAACCTTACGGACAATACAGACACGGACGATTCATTTGTCCGCATACAGTTTATGTATGCCAGCATGACCAGAGAAGCCGAACAGTTAAATGGGCTGGAGAATGAAACCGTAATAGAAATGCTCGATTTGTTTTTCTATGACGAATCGGGCGAGAAATGTTTGTTCTACCCGACTGCTTCGCAATATACAATCGATGCAACAAAGAAGCTTATTCAGATTCGCTTGCCTAAAGAGGTTGTCGAATCGGGATTGTTCGGGAAGACTGTGAAAATGTATTTTGTGGCTAACGCTAAACTCGTAAGAAGTGAAATCGAAAACCGGAGCCTCTCACAGCTTCAGGATTTGCTTTATGCCAATTCTGGCGGGATGAGGTTCAATACGGGTATTGCGCCTGATCGATTTCTGATGGAAACACAGACGAAAGATCATTTTTTTGAATTGAGTTCTTTTCAGGATCTCGGATTGATATCGTTTAAAAGAGCTGCCGCAAAGATCGAACTGGATATTATTAAAGCGAACATTACCGGATATACACCTGCTTCTGCCCGTGCCCGGATTGTCAATTATCTGGATAAAACAAAAATAGGGTCAGAGTTCCAATTTGACGGAGAAGCAAATAATGAAAATGATTTTTTGTCGAAGTCTGTTGCATTAAAACCCAATAATGATACGAGTAATTCCTTCTATATGGAGGATCCGTTTTATACTTACAGTAATGACTGGACGTATAATATAGATAAAGAAACTTATCTGATGCTGGAGGTTGACTGGACTAACCAATCGACACAAAATACACAGACTTATTATTACAGACTTCCGTTTTCGTATATTCAGCAATCGGCAGTCATTGATAAGCACAGGTTTCGGATTAACAGAAACTATATCTATCATTTTCTTGTAGATGTCGGTGTTCTGGG
>JBOFKE010000352.1:0-2661 GCA_051657185.1 Bacteroidales bacterium
TGCTGTTATATTATAGTGACAGTTTCTGATAAGACTGTAATCTATTGCAGCCGTACCCAAAACCGGGACGGTATAAACAACTTCTCTGGCCGACTGACCTGATTTCGTATAATCAGCTGTAATAACCAGCGTTGCGGCACTTTCGAATAAAGCAGGATCAGGGAGAATATATTCGGGGACAATAAAATCGCTGAATATCGAATTGATTTCGTTGTTATTTGTAAATGTAACTTCTTTACCACTGAATGGTGCTGCCGTTTGCAATACTCCGGAATAAGGGCTTGCCGGTAGTAAAAAACTATATTGAGCCAAATTAGTCAACTCGACTTTTTTAATGCTAAATATATCTTCAGATGTAAGTGTATTTTTCTTTATGTTAAGTGATATTTTTGAAGCTACCCTTTTCAACAGAATCAAAACCTCAGAACTGCCCCACGTACTTCCTCCATCTGTTGATACTTCGCCTGCAGAAGGATCGGCAATAGACTGGCGAAGCTTTATATCAACCGATTGATACAAAACCAAATCACGTTCTGCATCAGCTGTTCGTACAATAACCGGAGCTAAGTCTGACGATTGGGTAACTGCACCAAAGGACTCCGCCATAATACTCGTTTCATTAGCAATTACAAACACTTTATAGTTTCCTGGTTTAAGCTTGAATGCATAGTCCGGATCGTCATTAATCAATCTGTTTATTACAATACTATTCCTTAAATCAGTATCTGCAATCAGTATTCTGAGAGTAGTTATAGTTACATCTTCTTCGGATTGCCCAATAACAGCTCGTGTATTAATTCTGAATATTGTCACCTCATCATTTGTTTGTGAGAAATATTCTTTGGTACATCCCGCAAAAAACACCAGCAAAATTAAAAATGCAGGAAACAGCCGTATTTTGTATAGACTCTCTTTCATGATTAAAAATCTGTTAAGTCTCAGGGCTTATGTGGACAATCTCCCACCCGCGGACAAATATGCGTACAGTCAAATCAAGATCAATTTTAACCTCAATCGGATGTTCATATTCCCGGTCAAAATCTGCCTGATTATTATATATATAATTTCCCTTATCGTCTCTGGCTTGCATCAATGTATTTACAATGTCAATAGGTTGTTCCGGAAACTTCTTTCCCGTAACAGGATCCTCAATCGTAAGGTACATTGGTTGTGCGGTGTGCCTCTCCATATCTATTCGCAGAATCTTTATATCTACGATCATTTTATTAAAATCAATTTGCTCGAAATGTGGTGTGTAGCGGATGGATCTTCCTGCTTCACCAATCGAATTATCGATCTTATAACGCCCATTTACGGCAGTAGCCCATACATTCAGCGGAGAACTGGTTCTGGTATATACATCTGATACGAGTATATTTTCATAACCGGAGATTGTAACTTTAAGAATATTGGTATTTTTAATCAAATCTATAAGTTCATCCGTAATTTCTCCATTTCGAACAATCACATCTTTCATTATATACTTAGATGTTGTCGGATTACGAGTTCCACAAGCTCCATACCATAGATCGTCAATTTCAGAGACTGTGGGTATTATATCCTCCGGAAGATCCGGTGCAACTTTATATTTAAGGAACATACGAAAATCACTCATCGTTGTTTCACCAATAATAACGCTATCGATAAAATCGTGTGTAACCGGATCTTTCATATGTCCGTGAAAGAACGTACTTTCCTTGTCTTTAGCACTACCACCCCAAGCTACCACCTTGTACCTGCCCGGAGCAACGTTCAATTCCATGATATAATCTTCCGGAAGTTTACCCGCAAGATTAGGCTTTGAAATTGTCTTGAGTCTTCCATTCTCTACATAGCTATACTCAATAGTACGGCTATCATCCAATACATAGAGTTGCAGAATTTCTTGCTCGTCGAAAAGATAGACACGTACACGATTGACCTCTTCACCAAAAAGAGAGCCACCATTATTATGCAGAGTAAAGTTAAAGCGAAGTCTGAGCCCCGAAAAACAGTCGGTCATATCTTCCTTTGTACATCCGGGCATCATCAGGATCCACAGAGATGTAAGAAAGAACAGTATGGAAAGCTTTTTAAATAACATACCTGTTTTATGTTTTACAAAGAGAGTCCTCTCTTTAATTTTTTGAAAGGAAGCGGTATTCAACCGCAACCTCTCTGTTTTTAATCCTTTACAATTCAGGATCGACATTTATGCCTTTCCATGCAAGAACAGTCACTGTAACAGTTACATCAATATCTGTCGCATTAGGCGTTTCATGTGTATCTTTAGCTGTAAAATTCACAGCCGATACCTTATAAACTTTGCCACGTTCAAAGGTCGTTATTGATGTAGTGCCTCCGCTTGATTTAAAACCCTTAACGGTAACATATCGAGTTGTAGCTGCTGGCTGGAAACCTGCATTGCCATCATCATAAAGCACATTACCAAGTTCGAAAATGATGCGAGGTGTTGCACCTGCCGGAAGCATATATGCCCATACATCACCAGTAGCTCCCCCATTTGCTGCAGTATAAACTGTATTGCCTGTTAATGGAGTCCCATATACATCTTTTGCCCAATTAGCAACATTATTCAATACGCCTCCGTCTGTCAGCAAAGTTTCAGCAGCTCCATTAGCTGCACCTCCAATATGAAATGCCAGAAAATAACCATTTAGA
>JBOFKE010000353.1:0-10401 GCA_051657185.1 Bacteroidales bacterium
GGTACACCCAAATCCCAAAGCATTTTTTCAACTGCTTTAGCCATCGGACCAGGACCACACATGTAGTACTCGATATCTTCCGGAGCTTCGTGGTTAACCAAATATTCATCGTGAATAACCTGGTGAATAAATCCAACATAACCATCCCAGTTATCTTCCGGTTGAGGATCAGAAAGGGCAATGTTAAATTTGAAGTTAGGGAATTCTTTCTCAATTGCGCGGAATTCTTCTTCATAGAAGATTTCACGACGAGAACGAGCACCATACCAGTAAGTAACCTTGCGGTCAGTTGTTTTCAATGTATGGAACAAGTGGAACAAGTGAGAACGAAGCGGAGCCATACCGGCACCACCACCTACGTATAACATTTCACGTTTTGTATCCAAAATGTGGAAATCACCGTAAGGACCTGATACTTTCACTTTATCACCCGGTTTCAGGTTGAAGATATAAGATGAAGAAATACCTGGTTTAATACCTTTAGCCCAACCTCCTGCTGCACGATCAAACGGCGGTGTTGCAATACGGATGTTCAACATCACGATATTACCTTCTGCAGGGTGATTAGCCATAGAGTAAGCACGAATTGTTTCCTCTTCGTTTTTGCAAGTCAAATCCCATAATTTGAATTTATCCCACTCGTCGCGGTACTCCGGTTCGATATCCATATCCGAGAATTTGATATCGTATTTAGGAATAGCGATCTGAATATAAGAACCTGATTTGAAATCAAGGATTTCGCCTGCTGGTAATTTAACTACGAATTCTTTAATGAAAGTAGCAACGTTATGGTTAGAAACCACTTCACATTCCCATTCTTTCACACCGAATACTTCTTCAGGTACCTGAACTTCTAAATCATTTTTCACTTTCGTCTGACAAGCCAAACGCCAATGATCAGCAATTTGTTTACGAGAGAAGAAACCTACCTCTGTAGGAAGAATTTCTCCACCCCCTTCAGGAACCTGACAACGGCACTGACCACAGCTACCTCCACCACCACAGGCAGAAGAAAGGAAAATACCGTTACCTTGAAGTGTATTTAACAGAGTTCCGCCCATTTCTGATTCGAACTCTTTTTCTCCGTTAACAACGATTTTCACGTTTCCTTCCGGAGTAAGTTTTTTCTTCGCGAATAACAACATTGCAACTAATAGAAGAACTACTAGTAAGAAGATCCCAACCGCAGCTGCAATGGTTAATCCGTCTATTGATAATAATACCATAATTACGTTTCGTTATTCTATTGATTACAATTTAATACCTAAGAAACTCATGAAGGCAATACCCATCAAACCTGTTACGATGAAAGTAATACCTAACCCTTTAAGCGGTGCCGGGATATCCGAGTAAGTTAATTTCTCGCGGATAGCAGCAATACCAACGATCGCCAACAACCAACCAAGACCTGAACCTACACCGTAAGCTGTAGCCTGAATGATATTTGGGAACGCTTTTTCTTGCATAAATAAAGAACCACCCAGGATTGCACAGTTTACAGCGATCAAAGGAAGGAAAATACCTAATGATGCATATAGAGCGGGAGCGAATTTCTCAACAACCATCTCTACTAATTGTACCATAGAAGCAATAACGGCGATAAACATGATAAAGCTTAAGAAGCTAAGGTCAACATTTGCAAAACCTTCGCCTAACCAGCCCAGAGCACCTGCTTTCAACACGAAGTTTTCAAGTAAGTAATTCACCGGTAAAGTGATTGCCAATACGAAAGTTACGGCAAGACCAAGACCCATCGCTGTTTTTACGTTCTTAGATACAGCCAGGTAAGAACACATACCCAAAAAGTATGCGAACACCATATTGTCTATAAAAATAGACTTAACAAATATATTTAATGTTTCCATTATAATTCTATTTTAGTGTGTTACACATTACTTTTCTTGAAGATCTTTATTTTTTGCTCTCTGGAACCAAATGATACAACCTACTGTGATCAAAGCCATCGGAGGAAGAATCATCAAACCATTGTTTTGGTAGCCCATGTCATACAAGAATTGAGGTACAACCTGGAAACCGAACAATGTTCCCGAACCAAGAAGCTCTCTGAAGAAAGCAACGATGATAAGGATAATACTGTAACCAATACCGTTACCTACTCCATCAAGGAAAGATTCCCAAGGACCATTACCTAAAGCAAAAGCTTCAAGACGACCCATCAAGATACAGTTTGTGATAATCAGACCAACGAATACTGACAGCTGCTTGCTCACATCGTAAGCAAAAGCTTTTAATACCTGGTCAACAATAATTACTAAAGCTGCAACTACAACCAATTGAACGATGATACGAATACGATTCGGAATTGTATTTCTCAATAATGAGATGATCACGTTTGCAAAAGCAAGTACGGCAGTTACAGAAAGCGACATAACCAAAGCCGGTTCTAATTTCGCTGTTACGGCAAGAGCCGAACAGATACCCAATACCTGAACAATAACCGGGTTATTTTTAGAAAGCGGGCCAAGGAATATTTCTTTATTCTTTTTTGAAAATAAACTCATGACATCTTATTTTTTACTTGTTAAAAATGCAGAGTAAGGCTTCAATGAGTGTTTCAACATAGCATCTACCCCTTGACTCGTGATAGTACCACCTGAAATTGCATCAACCTGGTCTTCACCGTTCAATGCTGTTTGCCCTACTTTCATAACAGCCACTGATTTGAATTCACCGTTTTTAAACAAGTGCTTTCCTTTAAATTGGCTTGTAAAGAAATCTTTCTCGATTTCAGCACCCAGACCCGGAGTTTCTCCTTTGTGACCAAAGAATGCACCATAGACTGTGTTTTTATCATCGTCTAAAGAAACATATCCCCAGATAGGACCCCAAAGACCGGCACCGCGTACAGGAAGGATAAATTTAGTTGCACCATCAATACTTGCTACATAAACAGGCATTTGACGATCTGCATCAGGTTGTTTGAATTCTGCTTCAACATTTACGTTAAATGCATCAACACCTGAAAGAACTTCACCTTTATCATTTACTACGAATGATTCAGTGATATATTTAGCGTATAATTCATCTGCATCACTTGCTGTGGCAGCAATGTTTGCAGATTTAAGAATTTGTACTTTTTTATCGACTGCAACGTTTTTCTCTTGTTGAGGCTTCAAACTTAAAGCTGTGAAAGCCAAAACCGCTGCTACTACTACTACCATTACGGCAGCGTAGATTACTGTATAAGCATTACTTTGTCTGTTCATATCTTTAAATTTAAGCTTTTGTTACTTTCGCTCGTTTCAAACGTTTTTTGATATTCGCATCTACTACGATGTAGTCGATAAGCGGAGCAAATACGTTCATAAATAAGATAGCAAGCATCATACCTTCTGGATAACCCGGGTTAACCACACGTACTAACATCGCAATAACACCTACAAGGAATCCGTAAATATACTTACCTGTTTCAGTACGAGACGAAGTTACAGGGTCAGTAGCCATAAATACAGCACCGAAAGCAAAACCGCCTAAGAAAAGGTGATCCCAAACGCTTGTTTCCAAAGCTGCATTACCACCAAATGCATTGAAGATTGCCACGATGAACGCACCACCTACAAATACAGAACCCATTGTTTTCCAGCTTGCAATACCTGTCCATAAAAGGATCACAGCACCGATAAGAATCGCTAAAGTAGAAGTTTCACCAATTGATCCCGGGATTAAACCTACAAAGTAGTCCCAAGTTCCGATCGGATTTCCTAAAACATCTACTACAGCCACAGACGGATCAGCAGCAGTTGCAATCTGACCAAGAGGAGTAGCTCCTGAATAGCCATCAACAATCGAACCTGCACCCATACCGAATGTATCACCTGTGCGAACGAAAACTTTATCACCGGACATCATGCTTGGATAAGCAAAGAATAAGAATGCACGAGTAATCAAAGCTACGTTAAAGATATTCATACCTGTACCACCAAAGATTTCTTTTGCAAAAATTACAGCAAAAGCTGTAGCTACTGCAATCATCCAAAGTGGAGTATCAATCGGCACAATCATCGGAATCAACATACCTGAAACCAGAAAACCTTCCTGAATTTCATGCTTTTTCCATTGTGCAACTACGAATTCGATTCCTAAACCAACACCGTAAGAAACTACGATTTTAGGCAAAACTGCAAGGAATCCGAACATAAATACTGTCAAGAAGCTGGTAGCATCTAATTGGCCAATAGCCATATAGTGCTGATAACCCACATTATACATACCAAACAACAACGCCGGAAGTAATGCTAAGATTACTACAGACATGGTACGCTTAGAGTCGATACTGTCGTGAATGTGTACACCTGTTTTTGATGTTGTATTAGGCGTAAACAAAAATGTTTCTAACCCATCATAAACAGAATGGAACATTGACAGTTTTCCACCCTCTTGGAAATTGGGTTTAATCTTATCTAGATAATTCCGTAAGGCTTTCAATGTCTTAAAATTTAAACTGTTATTAATTCATTTCTTTTCTCAACTGATCTAATCCTGTGCGGATGATATGTTGAATCTCTAATTTTGAAGTATCAACGAATTCACATAATGCGAAATCTTCTGGTGCTACTTCATAGATACCCAAGTTCTCCATTTTGTCGATATCAAATGCTAATACCGCTTTAATCAAGAATTCTGGTAAGATATCCATCGGCAATACTTTATCATATTCATTAGACATAATAATAGCACGACGGCCTCCTTGAAGACGAGCATCAATTTTATATTCTTTCTTAGGAGCGAACGTATCGATCAACCAAGTAAAGAATGAATGATTCACACTGAATTTTTCGAAACCAGGCATTGCCCATCCAAACAATTCATGCACATCATCACCTTCAGGAATAATAGTAATTTGTTGAGCATAAGGAGAAAGGAATCCGTCAGCCGAAACTTTCTTACCCGTCAATACGTTACCAGAGATGTAACGAAGACTAATGTTCTCTTTCTTAACTTTATCCCCTGCAATCGAAGAAATCTGTGCTCCGATAATAGCTTTTGTATAAACTGCTTTTGCTACTTCTGAACCTGCAACAGGCATCAAACGAGATAAGTCAGTTTTACCTTGAGCTAAAGAACGACCGATTAAGATCAAATCGAAACCATTAACTGTCCATACGATTTCACCCTTATTTACCGGGGCGATGTTCGCAATTTGTACACCTACATTACTTGCAGGGTGAGGACCTTCTACCGTTACAATTTCAACACCTTTCATCGATGCTAAAACGCTTCCGGAACGAACTCCCAGGTAAACTTTACCTGTCGTAAGTTTTTTCAACGCATCCAAACCTAACTGGAAGTTAGCTTCTTCTCCTTTAATTACAAAGTCCATATTCGGAGCCAAAGGAGCCGAATCAAAACCTGTAACAAAGATATCACGCGGTGAATCTGCAGGGTTTGCAATTACATCATAAGGACGCTGTTTAACGAATCCCCACAATCCCATTTGCAACATAGCTGCTTTTACTTCGTCTGTAGACATCGAAGAAATATTCTTTTTACCGAAGTCAGCATATTCAATTTCAGAATCCGCTTTAATTTGGATATCCAAAATTTTACGACGCTCACCACGATTTACAGCAAGAACTTCTCCGCTTACAGGCGATACGAATTGAATTTCCGGACAGTTTTTGTCCACCATTAACGGAGTACCCGCAAGTACTCGATCTCCAGGCTTAATCACAAGCTTTGGCACGACACCGTGATAGTCTTCGGGACAGATCGCATAAAGATCTGATAAGTTCCCGGCAACTACTTGTTCAGCAGCATGACCGTCAAGCTTAATATCCAAGCCTTTTTTAATCTTAATCATATTTGCCATATAGTTAGATGATAGAATTTCTCAAAATCCGTGCAAAGGTACTATTTTTTTAGCACACGAATTGTGTCATTTTGAGCAAAAGTTATCTATTTTTCTAAATAAGAATAACCGCTATTTAAACTCTTAAATAAAAGCTTAGCATTTATTTAAAGGGTCTATACGTGCGGCCTGTTATCTTTTTCATGTTGAAGAACACAAAAAACCAACTTTAGGAAAGAAGCTTTTCAGCTATTTTTTCCTAAAATCGGTTTTTTATCTTTGAGGACTTTCATTTTGTTAGTCCTTATTTTATTTATTCAAAGAAAGAATCCACTTTTTCTTCTGATTTATTCACTTTTTCGCTCGAAATATTGCTTTCGCAAGGATCTTTATCACTCACTTTAAATTGTTCGTCCTGGGAATACCCTAACGATTTATCTGCATATACTTTTTGCATATAAAGCCCGTAAATCGGCAATGCCATATTAGCACCCTGTCCGTCAATAATCCGGTCAAAATGCACTGAGCGATCTTCGAAACCAACCCATGTACCCGAAACAAGGCTTGGCGTAAACGCCATAAACCAACCATCCGAGTTATTATTAGTCGTTCCTGTTTTTCCGCCGTGAGGTGCTGAAATTTTATAACGTCCGCGTAAGCGACCTCCCGTACCACCATCAACAACACCACGAAGCAAATAAATCATTTTATCGGCCGTATCCTCACTAAACACCTCATGTACTTTTGGTGTGAAATTTGAGATCACATTTCCATATTCATCTTCGATGCGTGTCACATAAACAGGTTCTACACGAACACCTCTGTTCGGGTATGCTGTATATGCACTTACCATTTCTTCTACTGAAACCTCAGCCGGACCCAGACATAAAGAAGGAACCGGATCAATCTTCCCTTTAATCCCGAATGATTTCAACAAACGGGCAAATTGATAAGGAGAAAGTTTAGTCATCAAGTGACCCGAAATCCAGTTATTGGATGTTGTCAATCCCCACTGTAAAGTCACCATCTCACCGATTCTGTCATGTCCTGCATTACGCGGCATCCACAATTCTCCGGTTTCGGTCACGACGCGAGGTTGTGTATTTGGCAACATATCGCAAGGAGTATAACCTTCCTCCATTGCCAATGTATATAAATAAGGTTTTATTGTCGATCCGACCTGCCGTTTACCAACTCCAGCCATATCGTATTGGAAGTTTTTAAAATCAATACCTCCCACATACGCCTTAACAGCTCCTGTACGTGGATCCATCGACATAAATCCGGCATGTGCGAAATGCTTCAGATACTTAATTGAATCCATCGGAGTCATTGTTGTATCAACCATCCCATGCCAAGAATATACCGACATATCTACTTTCGTGTTAAAAGCCTTACGGATTTCCGCATCAGAAGCTCCGGCACCTTTCATAATTCGATAACGGTCGGATTGCTTCATATTACGATCCAGAATCAAATTAATTTCTTCCGTAGTTACATTTTTAGAGAAGGGCGCAGTTGAGCGACCTTTCTTTTCACGGAAAAACTTAGGTTGAATATCTTTACTCAAATGTTCTTTTACTGATTCTTCAGCATATCGTTGCATTTTTGAATTGATCGTCGTATAAATCTTCAATCCATCTGTATAGATATTATAATTCGTTCCGTCTGCTTTTTTATTTTTGGCACACCATCCATATAACGGGTTTGTTTCCCAAGACAATGAATCCTCCACATACTGCTGTTGCTGCCAACCTCTGTATCTGGATTTGTCAGGCTTCGGAGCAATCATCATCAGACGAAGACGCTCTCTGAAATAAGCAGCTATACCTTCTTTATGATCAACTTTATGATAGCGCAATGTCAATGGAAGTTGTTGTAGCGAATCTCTTTGCTCTTTTGTTATATAATTTCCTTTATACATTTGATCCAAGACAACATTACGACGACCTTTAGTCCGCTCATTGTATCTTACCGGATTAAAATAAGAAGGGTTTTTACACATCCCGATCAATGTGGCTGATTCTTCAATTGTCAGATCTTTCGGATCTTTCCCAAAATAGACATTCGCCGCCGATTTGATTCCATCAGCATTATTCAAAAAGTCAAACTTATTGAGATACATGTTCACAATTTCCTCTTTCGTATAATTGCGTTCAAGCTGAACAGCAATCACCCATTCAATTGGCTTTTGCAATACACGTTCAAAAACATTATCGGCTGTAGGTGAATACAACAATTTAGCTAACTGCTGGGAAATAGTACTACCTCCCCCTGCACTCTTCTGTCCCATCAAACCTCTCTTTACAACAGCACGCAACAAAGCCTGTGCATCGATACCGGAATGAGAGATATAACGCGCATCTTCTGTAGCAATTAATGCTTTTACCAGATTAGGAGAAAGTTCACTATAGGAAACATATATACGATTTGCATTACTTTGATAAAAACGGCCTAACTCTTCCATATCAGATGATATAATTTCAGACGCAAATTTATCTTTCGGATTTTCCAGCTCCTCAATCGGAGGCATATATCCGATCTTGCCTTTAGCTATCAACACGAATAGAATAGATACTGAGAGAATGGCAGCTGCGAATAATGACCAGAATACGATCAGAAACGAACGCTGTAGTTTAGTTTTACTCATTCCTATTATATATTTTAAATACAGTAATTTAGAAGTCAATTATCACTTAATAGTCGGACAAAGGTATAATTTTATTGCCATAAATGCATCGAACCATGTGCTTATTTACATTTAAGAACGGGCTAATTCATTTAAAAAACTCCAATGAACAGGCTTTTCGGCTAAAATTTCTAAAGATTGGTTTGTATCCGGATGCGCAAAAGCTAGCAGACGAGCATGCAGAAACATCTCTCTCACTCCAACCTTTTCAGTAAAGATCCTATTACATTTTCCGTCACCATGTACCCTGTCGTTAATAATATAATGCCTCAAGTGTGCCAAATGTTGTCGCAATTGGTGCCAACGTCCTGTCTTTGGCAAACATTTAACAATCGAAAAACGAGTCGTAGGATACCGGTCTGTCGGAATAGGCAACTCAAAACGGCCAATCAGTTCAAAATGAGTCGAAGCCTCACGGCTATTCCCTTTTTCATTCTTCACCGGATAATCCAGATTCACCTCATCCGGAAACCAGCCTCTAACCAAAGCAATATATTCCTTCTTAATATCGTGAGAAACAAACAATTTAGCTAATTTAGCCGCAGTATCTGCATTAAAAGCAAACACAACTACGCCCGAAGTCGGGCGATCTAATCGATGTACCGGATATAGGAATTTTCCCGTTTGATCCCGAAGCTTCTGAAGTAAAAACTCTTCCTCTTCTTCTGCAATCTTCGTACGATGGACCAACAAACCTACCGGTTTATTCACTGCTATTAGATAAGCATCCTGATATAAAATTTCAAGCATAATTCTTTATAACATAAAAGAGGAAAATCCATTGGGATATTCCTCTTTACAAAATTATTATTTCTATTTGTACTTATCGATTGTTTTAAAGAAAAGATCGATCTGTTCTTTAGATAACTCTCCGGATCCGTAATAAGCAATCTTTTTATCTTTCGTAATAAAAAGAACTGTGTATTTGCCATTTACATCTCCGATTTGCCATGCATCTCTTAAAATATGAGACGGATCTGTAAATATAGCCTCTTTCACCTTGCGCTCTTTCACACGCACGAAAGTTCTCACTAATGAGTTCGGAAGAAATGTATCTGCAAGATTCACAATCCCGAACGAAAAAATTTTATTACTCTTGATTTTATTATTTTCAAGATATTCGGTAAATTCAGCATTTTGATTACGCGCATCCGGATCTACATAAAAAATCAAAATATGCTTTTCTCCAAAGTGTGGAAGAGGAATGGGTTCATTGCGCGAATCTCTGATATAAATTTGCTCAACGCTCTTACCCACATTTTCTTGTGAATACCCGGGTAATACAGTCAGGAACAGGCTGACCATTGTTAATAAATACGCTAATTTATTTTTCATATTTCTCTACTTTCAGATTTAAAACAAGACAAACTTACAACATTTACTCACAAAACACATTTGTTTACTATTTTTTATAAATAACTTAAATAATTTTGCGCTTCCATTTTCCTTTTATCCTGCATATTAAGCCACAACAAGTTTTCTCTCAATGCTTTTGTTAAATCACTGTTATCAATACTTTACAATAATGGAGTTCTTACGCACTCATAAGCATTAATACTTCAGTCTTATGAACAGAAAACCGGTTACTTTTGTCTTATACAAGATAGAAACATTGTATATTCGCATCCCATTTCCTTGAGCTATAAAAATAAAGGAATATTCAACGATTTATTACATTACATATTGTTTCATCATTTCCATTAATATAAAGCTCTTAGAAGCTTTAAATAAACGAATGACAGAATAAAGAAGTATTATTTTATAAATGAAGAAGATTTTTCAATCCATACTCAGCAATCCGGTATTGCTGTTTATATTTTCTGTGATTGTACTTATTACGCCAAACCTGTTTTTATTATTCACAGAACCACTAAGCCTCAGTACACGCGTTGCGTTTATTTTT
>JBOFKE010000354.1:0-7430 GCA_051657185.1 Bacteroidales bacterium
CTACGGGAAGTAAATGTACCCAATACAAGTTACGGAGAAGATTATGCACTTGGTTTGTATTTCTCACGCTATTATCAGATAGGGCGGGTATATGATGTTGTTTATTTATGTCGCAGATGGGAAGATAATACGGATGCATCATTGAGTATTGTACAGATGAATGCGCATAATCTGTATAAGGATCGACTTCGCACGTGGGAGTTAGCTGCGCGTAAGAGAATGGTGGGCCAGTCTAAATAAAGAAACTATGGAAAATATTAACAGCGCAGGTGAACATGGTTTTGAGTCTTCGGCCGAAGGGTTAGCAGATAAAGTTGAAACCCTGTTTTGTCAGCAATTGGATGCATGGGAGCTGGCTAAAAAGAATTATCAGTCTCTCAGACAAGTTGAAATGCGTCGGATCTGTTTCCCCGAAATGGAGTATCAGATTCAGTTTAATCCCTCAAGACTTGTTTCTGCACAGGCTAAAGTAGATACAAAAAGTATCCGTGAACGCAGCTGTTTTTTGTGTCAGGAGCATTTGCCTCAGGAACAAAAAGGTATTTATGTAGGGAAAGGAATTTATGGGCTGAAGCAGGATTATCAATTATTGATTAATCCATTCCCTATCTTTCGTAAACATCTGACGATTCCTTCCGTTGCACATGTGAAACAATCCATTGAAGGGCGGATTGGGGATATGCTTGATTTGGCTCGTCAGTTGCCTGCATTTACTCTATTTTATAACGGACCGGAATGCGGAGCTTCTGCACCGGATCATATGCATTTTCAGGCAGGCTGTAAAGATGAAATGCCTTTTGAAAGAGCATGGAGAGGTATGAATAAACGAATACTCTGTCAAAAGAAGGATACTTCTTTATATGCGATTAATGAGACCATTAATCATGTTTTAGTCTTTAAGGGAAATGATAAAGATTGGATTACTGATCGGTTTGAGCAGATGTTGAAACTTGCTTTGGATTCACCGGTTTCAGTCGGAAAGAGTGAGCCGATGATGAATTTGTTGTGCGAATATACGGACTCGGAATGGATATTGTCTGTATTTCTAAGACAAAGGCATCGTCCAATGCAATATTTCGAGGAAGGAGATAATAACCGAATGATAAGTCCCGGAGCAGTTGATCTGGGAGGCATAATTATTACACCATTAAAGAAAGATTTCAGCCATACGGACAAGATTCAACTTGAAGATATATTGCATCAGGTAATTATCGATGTGTCTGAATTTAATGAATTAACTACTAAGCTAAGACAGACAGATTATGAATGAGCCTAAAATAGAAGTTGGGATATTACAACAGAAGGTAATATCATTTGCATTGAAAGGGACTTATACTTTCGGACAAGAACATTATGAAGGAGTATACGAAGTAAAGTATGAGTCGGGTAAAATTCTGTTTGAAGGTGAAGAATACACCGAAATACACCTGAAAACTAAAAATCAATCGCGTAACTCTTTCACATTGTCGGAGGTGCTAATTGGTAAAGGGTTTCACTGGGAGCGAAAAGAAGATCAGACTTTTCGGGGAGATTTGAAGCTGATCGTGGAGAATGATCAATTAGTAGCGATAAATATATTATTGCTGGAAGATTATCTGAAGTCGGTGATCGCATCTGAAATGCGGGCAACTTCAGCGATTGAGCTATTGAAAGCACATGCTGTAATCTCGCGAAGCTGGTTGATGTCACAAATTGATAAGCGACAAAATCAGGCTGCGAAGGAACAAGCGGCTTATCCATCGGATACTCGCAGTAAGGATAACTGGATCAAATGGTGGGATAGAGAAGATCATGTGAGTTTCGATGTGTGTGCTGATGACCACTGTCAGCGTTATCAGGGTATTTCGAGGATATCCGCAGCTTCTGATCTGGTAACAGAAGCGGTTGAAACCACCGCCGGGGAAGTGTTGATGCATGACGGACAGATTTGTGATGCGCGTTACTCCAAATGTTGCGGCGGGATGCTTGAAGAGTTTCAGAATTGCTGGGAGCCTGTGCCGAAGAAATATTTGCGAAAGGTATATGACGGCAATCGTTATGAGTTAGCGTCAATACCGGATCTGACAGATGAGGTGCAGGCACGTAAGTGGATTTGTGGAAGTCCGGCAGCTTATTGCAATACGACCGATAAATATATTTTGTCTCAGGTTCTTAATACGTATGATCAGGAAACGACTGATTTTTACCGATGGAAACAAGTGTATGATAAGTCTGAGCTGGATGCTTTGATTGCTAAAAATACAGGGATTGATTTCGGGCATATTCGTTCTTTTGAAGTGCTCGAGCGGGGAACGTCAGGGCGCGTATTGCAATTAAAGATTTGCGGAGATAAACATACAATGACTATAGGTAAAGAGCTGCTGATCCGGAAAGTGTTGTCAGAGACTCATTTGTACAGTTCGGCTATCGTTTTTGAAGAAACTGAAGAGCGATGGATTATCCGGGGAGCAGGATGGGGGCATGGCGTGGGCTTGTGCCAGATCGGAGCGGCCGTTATGGCTGTTAAAGGTTATGAATATGAAGATATACTGAACCATTATTTCCCGTCGGCAGCCATCGAAAAAATATATTAACCAGATTCAGAACCTGACCATGAATACAAACACAGAACAACAAATAAATTCGGACCGTGCAGATAAAAGAAGGAATGCCTGGAGCTGGATACCTACGCTTTATTTTGCACAAGGGCTTCCCTATGTCGCTGTTATGACAATTGCCGTTATTATGTATAAGCGGCTGGGACTTTCAAATACAGATATTGCTTTATATACCAGCTGGCTGAATCTGCCCTGGGTCATAAAACCCTTGTGGAGCCCGTTCATTGATCTGGCAAAGACTAAACGATGGTGGATAACCACGATGCAATCTTTGATTGCTGTCGGATTTGCAGGTATCGCATTTTTTATACCTACGGATTTCTGGCTGCAAGTATCACTGGCTTTTTTCTGGTTGCTAGCTTTTGCTTCGGCTACACATGATATTGCCGCAGACGGTTTCTATATGCTGGGACTGACAACAGGAGAACAGTCATTTTTTGTAGGAATCCGCAATACTTGTTATCGCTTTTCGACCTTATTCGGACAAGGAGCCTTGGTTTGGATAGCCGGTGCTTTAGAGGAAGGAATAATTTTTCCTTCGCTGGCAGGGAGAATCCCATTGGCATGGTCTTTAATCTTTTATTTATTAGCCGGTTTATTCGTATGTCTTTTTTTCTATAATAGTTATGTATTACCCCGACCGAAAGAAGATTATACGCACCATGAGTTGAATGCGGCTCAGATGATGAAAGATTTCGTGCGCACATTTGCGTCTTATTTTCAGAAGAAGGATTTGTATGTGATTTTTTTCTTTTTGCTGACTTATCGTTTGGGAGAAGCGCAATTGGGTAAGCTGACAACCCCTTTCTTATTGGATAATATGGATGCAGGAGGTTTGGGGCTGGCTACAAGAACTGTAGGTTTTGCATACGGAACTTTAGGAGTCATTGCTCTGTTGACAGGAGGCATTGTAGGTGGATTGCTTGTATCCAGACACGGATTTAAACAATGGATCATGCCGATGGCTCTTGCTATTAATATTCCTGATTTGCTTTATGTTTATTTAGCTGCATATCAGCCAGAACAGATTGAAATTATTTTAGGGTGTGTTATGGCAGAGCAATTCGGTTACGGGTTCGGCTTTACGGCATATATGCTCTATCTGATTTATATTTCACAGGGAGAGTTTAAGACAGCTCATTATGCCATTGGTACAGGTTTTATGGCTTTGGGGATGATGATACCTGGAATGTTTGCAGGGATGATACAGGAATATCTGGGATATACGCAATTCTTTTGGTGGGTTTGTTTGTGTACTTTGCCGGGAATCTATGCTTCATATTTGGTAATGAAACGTATGGATACTACCTTTGGTAAAAAATAAAGAATCAAAGATATGAGAAAGTTTTTTCTGTTGTTTGTTGCAATCATACTTAGTTTTCCACTATTTGCTTCGCATAAAGTGAAACCGGGGGTTGAGGTGCTGCGCGATCAGCAATTCAAATTATTGGAAGGGAAACGCGTAGGGTTGATAACTAACCCGACGGGAGTGGATCGTAATCTGAAAAGCACTATCGATATTCTGAATGAAGCACCGAATGTTAAACTGGTAGCTTTGTTCGGACCGGAACATGGAGTACGGGGTGATGTTTATGCAGGTGATAAAGTTGACAATGCGAAAGATGAGAAGACCGGATTACCGGTGTATTCTTTGTATGGCAAAACACGAAAGCCAACCGATGAGATGCTGAAGGGAATAGATGTTTTGGTATATGATATTCAGGATATCGGTTGCCGTTCCTTTACCTATATAAGCACACTTGGATTGGCGATGGAGGCAGCTGCAAAAAACGGAATAGAGGTTGTCGTATTGGATAGACCGAATCCGTTAGGAGGGAAAAAAGTGGAAGGAAACCTGGTTGAGGATGGTTATACTTCTTTTGTGAGTCAGTTTAAAATACCCTATATCTATGGATTGACTTGTGGCGAGCTTGCGAAGATGCTTAATGAAGAGGGCCTGATCAAAGGCAAATGTAAGTTATCGGTAGTTCCTATGAAAGGATGGAACAGGGATATGAAATATACAGAAACCGGACTGCAATGGGTTGCGGCCTCTCCGCATATTCCACATCCACACTCTTCTGACTTTTATCCTGTTTCGGGAATTCTGGGTGAGTTGGGGATTATCTCTATCGGTGTAGGTTATACATTACCTTTCCAGCTTTTTGCAACTGATTCGATACCGGCAGATAAACTGGCAGATAATCTGAATGCATTAGGATTACCGGGTGTTCATTTTCGTCCGATTCATCTAAAACCTTTTTACTCGGTAGGACAAGGAAAGAAATATCAGGGTGTTCAGGTGCATTTGACTGACTATGATAAAGCATCTTTATCGGATATTCAGTTTTATGTGATGCAGGAAATGTACAAATTGAATCCGAATATGAAATTCTTTGATCTTGCAGCAAAAGGACGTAATAATATGTGGGACAAAGTATGCGGAACGAATCAGATCCGTCTACGTTTAGCGAAGAATTACTCGGTAGATGATATCAAATCATACTGGCATAAAGATGACGATTCTTTTAAAAAGCGTTCAAGGAAATATTGGCTTTACGAATAATAAATTAACCTGATACTTTGAATCTATGGCACAAAAACAACAACGATTATTATCGTTAGATGTATTACGAGGAATAACGATAGCCGGAATGATAATGGTCAATAATCCCGGTTCCTGGTCTGCGATTTATGCTCCGCTGAGACATGCGAGCTGGAACGGACTTACACCGACAGATTTGGTTTTTCCTTTTTTTATGTTCATTATGGGTGTCTCGACCTATATGTCTCTGTCGAAATTTGACTTTAAGTTCTCGGGCGCTTTTTTGAAAAAGTTAATCAAGCGTACTATTATTATTTTTGCAATAGGGTTGGCAATAGACTGGTTTGCCAATCTGTGTTACGGAGCTTTTAATATCAGTGATACGACTCAAAGTTTTGGGGCACGCCTGTTTCACGGTTTGATCTCTTTTGATCATCTCCGTATTCTGGGAGTTATGCAACGGTTGGCTCTATCTTATTGCTTTGCATCTCTGATAGTTGTTTTTGTGCCATTAAAGTATCTGTGGAAAACAATAGTACTGATTCTGATCAGTTACTTCATTATTTTATACTATGGAAACGGATTTGAATTGTCTGATACCAATATTATAGCACGTGTGGATTTGTCTCTTTGGGGAGCTGATCATATGTATAAAGAATATCTGCCTGACGGATCCCGAATTTCGTTTGATCCGGAAGGATTGCTTAGCACGATCCCATGTATTGCTCAGGTATTAATAGGTTTTAAGGCCGGAGACTTATTAAAAAACACATCAGATATTCATCAAAAAGTAGAAAGACTGCTTATCTGGGGAACAATTTTATTCTTTGCCGGAGCATTATTGAGTTATGGTTGTCCTGTGAATAAGAAGATATGGAGTCCGACTTATGTATTGGTAACTTGCGGATTGGCTTCTTCGTTTTTAGGTTTGTTAATCTGGATCATTGATATTAACGGTAAAAAGAATTGGTCATCTTTCTTTGAGGCTTTTGGTGTAAATCCACTCTTTATGTATGTACTTGGTGCATTCCTTTCGATATTACTCGGAAGTATTTGTTTTGAAACAAGCGAAGGTATCGTAAGTTTACATGGATATATTTATCAATCGATCTTATCTCTTGTTATGAATCCGTACCTGGCATCACTTTTATTTGCGATTGCTTTTATTATGGTAAACTGGGTAATAGGTTATATACTGTATAAAAAGAAGATTTATATAAAGATTTAACAGCATACAATCAATCAGGACTAATATCTCAAATTTATGATACTGATAGCAGATAGCGGATCAACTAAGACTGCCTGGGCACTGGTTGATCGAAGTGGTACTGTTTTCGAATATGAGACAGCGGGAATAAATCCTTATTTCCAGACTACACAAGAGATTTATGATAATCTGAATGAGAAACTGATACCTTTCATTTTGCAGATTAATGTTGCAGCTATTTATTTTTATGGTGCCGGGTGTGCAACGGACGATAAGAAAGAGATTGTTATAACGGCTTTACGGCAATTATTTCCAACAGCTCCGATAAACATTGAAAGTGATCTGCTCGGTGCAGCAAGAGCTTCGTGTCAGCATACACCAGGGATCGTTTGTATTTTAGGAACCGGTTCTAATTCGTGTTTCTATGACGGGGAAAGGATTGTAAAGAATGTTTCACCACTTGGCTATATTCTGGGTGATGAAGGAGGCGGAGCTGCATTGGGGAAACAACTGGTTGCAGATTGTTTAAAGAATCAATTGCCCCAATATTTGATTGATAGATTCTTTAAACGATTTAATCTGACTCCGGCAATGATCCTGGATAAAGTGTATAAACAACCTTTTCCAAATCGATTTTTAGCCGGGTTTACTCCTTTCCTGAAAGAAGAAATAGCGGAAGTACCCATTGCAGAATTGGTTTATAAAGGATTCAGAAGTTTTCTGATACGTAATATCCGTCAATATGATTACGAGAGTTTTGATTTAAGCTGTATCGGATCAGTAGCATTCCATTTTGAGGATCTGTTTCGACTTGCTGCTGAAGATCAGGGAATGATTATTGGTAGTATTGCTAAAAATCCGATGGATGGATTGGTTAAGTTTCACACAAACCCAATGTAGAAATGAATGAATTTAAAAAAATAACCGAAATGCCTTCATTGTATAATAATCTGGAGGCTATGGATGTAGAGGAAATTCTTTATCATATAAATGATGAGGATCAGAAAGTAGCTTTGGCTGTTCGCCAGACAATTCCACAAATTGAAATTCTTGTAACAGGTATTGTAGAGCGAATGAAAAA
>JBOFKE010000355.1:0-8452 GCA_051657185.1 Bacteroidales bacterium
AATACATTCATATTATACGCATACTCTTTGCGGTCAGCCAGCTGATCAGCCGAAGTCATCTTTCCTGGTAAAAGCCATTTAGATGCAACGATCAGATAGACCATACCGACAAGCGTTACGGGTAATCCGACTTTTCCTAGCTCAAACAAGCCTAAACTTCTGAAGCCCTGATCGACAATCATCCCGTTTACAACCAGATTGGTTGATGTACCGATTAACGTACAGGTCCCCCCCAGAATAGTTGCATAAGAGAGCGGTATCAGAAATTTCGTGGCAGGCATATTAATATGCTCAGACCATTTTTTAATGATAGGAGCAAAAATAACCACAACCGCAGTGTTGTTTAAAAAGGCCGATATTCCCGCAATAGGTGGCAAAATCTGCGTCAGAGAGCCACTGATAGTTCCTTTCTTAGAAGGAAGGATCATTCGAATGATTTTATTCAAAGCCCCGGAACGTCTTACCCCTTCACTGACCAGAAACAAGATAGCTACAGTAATCATTCCTTTGTTACTGAAACCTGCCAGAGCTTCCTGCGCTGTAATCGTTCCTGTCAGCATCAATAAAATAACTGCCGAGAAAAACAGTAATCCCGGGCGCATTTTATCTAAAGCCAAAGTGACTATCAAGCCGCAGAGGACAACTAAAACTACTATTGATTCAAATTCCATTATTTATTTCGGATCCTTCGTCTCACTTTGTTTTACTTTACTATAAACCAAGGGTTCAATAGATTCTCTTTATTATAAACCAATGGTGTTGTTTCATCGATTTGATAAATTTCTCTTCCTGCTGCACGTGCTATAGCATGACCGGCAGCCGTATCCCACTCCATTGTCGGAGCAAAACGCGGATAAACATCAGCCGAACCTTCAGCCACCAAACATATCTTTATTGAGCTTCCGCTCGAAATCATGTCTATTTCTTTTCCGTCAGCTTTAATTTTAGCAATATATTCTTCCGTTTCGGGACTTAAGTGCGAACGAGAAGCCACAACCACTACGTGATTACGTTCTTCAGTCTGAGGAATACGGACTGCAGCACCCATTACTTCATCAACGATATATAATGTTTCGGGATTTTTCACTTCCGCTTTGAAAGCTCCAACTCCATCCACGCCCATATAAATCATTTGTTTTGCAGGAAGATAAATAACTCCTAACATAGGAATACCCGCACGAACCAAAGCTATATTTACGGTGAACTCACCATTTCTTTTAATAAATTCTTTCGTCCCGTCCAATGGATCAACAATCCATAATTCAGGCCATTTAGCACGCTCTTCGAAAGGAATTTCTCTTCCCTCTTCACTTAAAATAGGAATCATTGTGCGGTCCAAAAGAGAGGTTATAATCTCATTCGCATTTTTATCCGCAATAGTCAGAGGAGAATTATCTGCTTTTTTTTCAACCTGGAAGTCTGATTTCGGATCATTATAAACCCGCATTATTTCATTTCCTGCTTTTATGGCAGCTTTTATGGCAATTGAAAGATTCTCAATCATTAGTTTTGTTATTTAAGTGCTTATTATTTAGCAAAATTACTGCTAAGTTTTGAAATTACGAAGCAAGTTACTTATTCTAACTCAATGACGAACAGATATTGTATTTATTAACAATTAAAAGACGGAACTGTTAAAACAAAAAAAGCATATAAAAAGAGCCGAAACTCATTCTATATGCTTTTATTTTATTGCCTGAAACTACGAAAGTTCGATGACTTCGAGATCTTTCACAGCTCCGTTATCTAAAGTAAAACGGATCAGCGTCCGTTTGGTATGAAACCCGTATTTACCCGCTGCACCAGGGTTTATATGTAATAAGCCGAGACGTTTATCCGACATTACCTTCAGGATATGAGAATGTCCCGATATAAATAATCCGGGAGGATTGTAATGAATCAGCTTGCTCACAGAAGGTTCGTACTTACCGGGATATCCTCCGATATGTGTCATCCATACTTTTACTCCTTCCATTGTAAACTTCTGATGCTGTGGAAATCGCAGACGCGTTGCATGACTGTCAATATTTCCATATACAGCCCGAACCGGTTTGATTTGTTCGAGTTTATCTATCAGATCTTCTGAACCGATATCACCGGCATGCCATATTTCATCGCATTCGGCAAAGTATTCTTTATATCGATCATCCCAATATCCGTGTGTATCCGATAATAATCCGATACGTTTCATCAGAATGAAGTAATCGTTTTACGAATTGCCACAAGTCGCTCCATCAATGATTCCAGAAGATCCAGGCGAAGCATATTTGCTCCGTCTGATTTAGCAACCGAAGGATTCATATGTGTTTCGATAAATAGACCGTCAACACCGACTGCCACACCTGCACGAGCAATTGTTTCGATCAGCTCAGGAAGACCACCGGTTACACCGGAAGTTTGATTCGGTTGTTGCAATGAATGTGTTACATCCAGAATAACAGGACAGTCGAATTTTTGCATTTGAGGAATACCCCGATAATCAACAATCAGATCATGATATCCGAAAGTTGTACCTCTATCCGTAATCATCGCATTCGGATTCCCGCAATCCCAGATCTTTTGCACGGCAAACTGCATTGCCTCCGGAGACAAGAACTGACCTTTCTTTATGTTTATTACCTTACCTGTCCTAGCTGCAGCAATCAACAAGTCTGTCTGACGACAAAGAAAAGCCGGAATCTGAAGTACATCGGCATATTCCGCTGCCATTGCAGCCTCTTCTGCCGAATGAATATCTGTTACGGTAGGAATATCAAAGCGCTCGCCTACTTTTTTGAGAATCTCTAAAGCTTTTTCGTCTCCGATACCTGTGAAAGAGTCTATTCTGGAACGATTTGCCTTTCGATAAGATCCTTTAAAGATATAAGGGATCTGTAGTTTATTTGAGATTGCAACTACTTTTTCTGCAATCTCCATCGCCATTTCTTCTCCTTCAATAACACATGGACCAGCCATCAAGAAGAAATTATTCGATTCCGTATGTTTTAATTTAGGAATAATCATATCGTCATTTATTTTACTTGTTCAACCATAATTCAGGATTTAACTTAGTCGTTTCTTTCCATAACTGGAAATGAAGAACCGTACGATTGTTTTCATCCTTATCCGAATAAACCTCACCTAAAGCCTGACCTGTAGTGACATTATCGCCTTTCTTCACATAAACAGAGCTTAGATTCGAGTAGACAGTCAGGTAATTACCATGACGTACCATTACCGTATTATTAAAGCCGGGAACTACAAAAACCATTGATACAACACCATTGAAAACAGATCTTGCTTCTGTACCCGGATTCGTCAGAATGTCAATACCTTTATTTTCTGTCTGCACATATTTATGATCCTTACTTTGCTGGATTCCAAAACGACCGATAATAACATAACGTCCACGAAGAGGCATTGGTAACTTACCCCGGTTTGCACCAAAGTTTGTCGACAATTGCTGTTCTTGTTTGGTCATTGCATATCCACCCTTCGACTCAGAAACACGCTCTTGCGATGTAGAAGCGGACGGCTTTTCGGCTGAAGACGATGAACTGCTTCCGGCAGCAGCTTTGCGTCTGGCTGCCTCGGCAGCTTTACGTTTTGCTTCAGCCGCACGACGGGCTTCCTCAGCTGCACGGCGGGCTTCTTCCTCGATAATCTGCTGAATGCGATTATTCAGAGCTTCGGCCTGTTGCTTTTGTTTTTTCAACTGCGTCTGCAACTCTTTTCTCTTTTTATTTAATTCTTTCGAAGCCTCTTTCTGCTTATGTTCTTCCGATTCAAGATTCTTGCGCTCTACTTCGCGTTCACCAAGCAACTTCGCTTTTTCTTTACGTGCATTTTGTAGCTCAAGGCGTTTCTGCTCAAGCGTTTTAGTCTTCTCCATAATTTCCTCAGACTGAATTCTTCGCCAAACCGAGTACTCACGCAAATAGCGGATACGACGATAGGTTTGAGCCAGATTATCGGCTGAAAAAATAAACATCAGTTTATCGTACGATGACTTCCGCTTATTCATGCCTTGCATTGCCTTCGCATAATTCTGCTTTTTCATGGAGAGCTCAAATTGCAAATCCTTTACGTCTCTATCGACATTGCGAATCTGTTTCTCAAGCACATCAACCTCACCATTTAATGCATCAATATAACTACGTCTGACCTCGATCTGCTTCCCGAGAAGCTGGATCTTGTTCAACGTACTTGCTGCATCTTTTTTATTCGATTGCAATAAATTATCCGTAATTTCCATCTGCTCCAGAGCTGCTTTTCTTTTACGTTCAAGCTCTTTCAACTGCTTCTGCGATTGTCCCCAACCTTGCATACAGAGGAGTGCAAACAAAGAGAGTATAAATAATCTGATAGTCATCTGATTTTTTAAATTATTGTTCCTTTAGTTTCTGATCCTTCTCAATTTTTCAATATCATTTTGAGCAGATCATCTACTTTTAGCTGTTTATATTTACCGGGAACATTTAGGTTTATTTCCGGCTTTTTACTCATATTCAAATTAGCAAAACGAAATTTCAGCTCACACGGTTTTCCTTTTAACACAAAAGAGATCTTGATCTGATGTGGGAAAAGCTGACCGTCACCAATTCTTTTAAAGTCGTGATAAGAACATGACGCAATTACACTTCCGTTTTTACTCAATACATTTGTTTGAGTTAATCGTGCTTCAGGATTCAATGTAAATTCAAAATTCACTATCTTCCCTTTCGTTCCGAGCAACAGATCATTACCTTCTTCCTTACGTGTAAAATCTGAAGCCTGTAGCTTTTTATCATTTGCTGTAAACAATTGATTGGTTAGCAAAGCTTGCAGTGTTTCCAGATTTAACTCTTTCGGCAATAAACTTTTTACCGGAATCAGAGACTCTGCCACATACTGTTTACCCATCCGATCTAATATAATCAATGTATCGGTCGTAAGCCCCAATCTCGCAACTTCAATTCCAAGAATTGGCTGAGCCGACAATTGAATAGCCTCATCTTTAACCATACGCAACTCACTTTTAGATGAAATGCGATTTGTTCCTGTAACAATTTCAATATCACCCTTAGATGTAAAATAATCATATTGAAACTGTGAGGCAATAGTCTGATTAATTCGTTCTACACCTGCTTTTCCATGTTGTGTCTTTCCAACTTTTGTAGTTTTACAAGCCGTAAATAAAGTTGTAAAAGCAATTAAAAAGACAAACAGCTTCTGATATCCTGTTTTCATATACTCAATTTAGTTTAGTTTTTCTATGTCGTTTAGTTGTTTTCGTCCGGATTCGGGATATAAGTTTTCTTTTCGATTTTTTCTTTCAGCACTTTCGACTCATTATTCATTTCCAAAGCCTTTTTCCATTGCTCAAGTGCACCTTCTACATCACCGTTCTTAAACAAGATATCTCCGTAATGATCTACAAGAACATCACTTTCGTCTCCCCCGTTACGAATTGCCTTTTCCATATAGAACTTTGCTAAAAAGTAGTTCTCCATCTGGAAATAAATCCAGGCATACGTATCCAGAAACGTACTATTCTCAGGCTCAAGTTTCACAGCCTTAGCACTCATTTGCTCTGCACGCGAAAGATCTGCTTTATCCAATGATAAGAAATAAGCATAATTATTGAGTACGGAAGCGTTATCCGGATAATATTCCAAAGCTTTATCATAAGCTTCAAAACACTTTTTGCGATCCTTCAACTGATGATACAAATCTCCCATCTGTGTGTACATACCCGATAACAGACGCGGATTATTTTTATCCATTGCGGCGAAACCTTTATCCAAAACATCAATAGCTTGCTGATATTTTTCTTCGATACCCAAAGCTATCGATTGATAGTAATAAAATTCACCATCCTTCGGAAAATAGATTAAAGCTTTCTGACATGTAGCAATCACTTCGTTAAACTCTTGTAACCGCAAACAAACATCCAGTAAACTCATCCACAATTCCCGGTCGTTCGGATCAAGACCTACAGCAATAGTCAGCCGATCCTGTGCCTCTTTAAATCTTTTCTCGGTTATCAGATAACTGGACTGTAGCTTAAACAGCTCTTTCTCCTGTGGATAAGATTCAAACAATATATCAAACAGATTATCCCGTTCCTGCGTATTTTCTTTCTTCATATACAGCGTCTTAAGATAATCTTTAAGGATATCGATCTTCACATCAATCTCCAGATCCTTATTATGTAACGCATGTTTGATTTGTAACTCAGCTGAATCCTGCTGACCTACCCGAAAGTAATAATTAGCCAATGACAACTGCAATCTCCCGTCATTCGGATCAATAGCCTTTGCTTTATTATAGTATTCCATTGCAATATCACGCTTATCCGAATCCATCGCGATATCACCCATCATCAATGTATAGCGGATATCATTCGGATAGGCTGTAATCAATTTATCTATTTCTGCTTTAGCATTAGCCTCTTGCTTCAAAGTCATATATAACTTAGACTTCTGTAAAGAAATCATTTCCATAGGTCCCATCTTCTGCTCCAGTAAATCGAGCGTCTGAATTGCTTTTTCAAGCTCACCCATCTGAACATAAACCTCAGATACCGAATAGATAATTTCCGGCTTATCTGAATGAGTCGCCATGATCTGATTGTAGTAATCAATCGCCTCTTCATTCATATTTAGTTGCTGAGCCAGATTAGCTGCAGCATAAAGGTACCAGTAGTTATTCGGATCGTATTGAATCGACTTCTGCAAAAGAGAAAAGGCCTTAATCGGATTTCTCAGACGCAAATAATAATTAGAAAGTGAGTACATAGCTGCCGTATGCATCGTATCAATTGCCAAAGCACGATTAAAAGCATCAAATGCAGCATCCTGCTGATTAATAGCTTTCAGTCGCATACCTTCCATAAAATAATAATCAGCGCGTTGCTTCTCTTCATCCGACAAAGGATTAATAAAAGCAGCCGGCACAGTCGTCGTTGCCGCTAAGGGTTTAGACGATTTACAACTTACACCAAAAACGGCGATAAGCGATACGAGTAGCAGATATATAGGTACTTTCTTCATTGGTTTCAAAGGTTTAAATGAGGGATATTATAGTTTTCCTGTATGGCCGAATCCGCCTTCGCCACGATCGGTAGTTTCCAGGGATTCTACGCACTCCCACTCAACCTGAGCATGTGCAGCCACAACCATCTGACAAATACGTTCTCCATCTTCGATAACGAAAGGCTCAGATGACAGATTCACTAAAATAATTCCTACCTCTCCGCGGTAGTCCGCATCAATTGTACCCGGAGAATTCAACACTGTAATTCCTTTTTTCAGAGCCAAACCGCTTCTCGGACGGATTTGCGCTTCATAACCTACCGGAATTTCCAGAAAAAGACCTGTCGGAACCAGACATCTTTGCAAAGGAGCCAATGTAATAGGCTCATTCAAATTTGCACGGATATCCATTCCTGCGGCATGAGCGGTTGCATATTGAGGTAGTTCGTGTTTCGATTTATTTATGATTCTAACTTTCATAGTCGTTTTATATTACAGTTTTTGTTTTACTTCATTCAACAGTCCTTCACAGGCATCTTCCAACAGATCCAATACCAGCTCGAATCCTTCGGCGCCTCCATAATACGGATCCGGCACATAATCCAGTGTTGATTTCTGACAAAATTCAACCATTCGGTGAACCTTGTTCATAGCATCAATATCGGGAGCCATATCACGCAAATTCTGATAATTCTTATCATCCATTGCCAGAATCAAATCAAACTCTTCAAAATCCTGAGATTTGATTTGCCGCGAACGACTGATCAGGTTATAACCTCTGCGAGATGCATGCTGACGCATACGTGCATCCGGCAACTCACCGGCATGTCCGCCGTATGTCCCTGCCGAATCAATCTCTATTTTATTCTCTAAACCGGCTTTATCAACCAAATCAAGCATGATCCCTTCAGCTGTCGGAGAACGACAAATATTTCCTAAACATACGAATAACAACTTGTATTTCTCCGATTTCATCTGACTATTCATAAAAACATTGTGTTTAAAGAATTATTTACTGGTTTTGATTATCGACAAAAGTAAAAGAAAATGTGGTAATATTCCTCGTCAAAAAGTACTAAATCGTCTGTTTTTTCACTCCTTTGAAAAAAAAATGATATTTTTTGTCGGTTATTGCTTTAATGAGACGTTTAACTAATAAAGAGGCTAATAGATTATTATTCAGGAATTATATATGCAGACTAGGTTTTGGTTTTTAAGTTGTGTTCAAAAAGCAAAAAGGAGAGACCCGGATGGACCTCTCCTTTTCATTTGAACGTATAACTTAATTGCAGTCGAACTTCATTACTTGAAAAATTATACGAATCGATTCGCAAACTATATGGATTTAACTCTCTGATAAATCGGTTATAATGATTATACATAAAAGTAAAACCTAATCCTTTACATATATCCACAGCTACACTGGCTTGCTGCCTCGTCATAAAACTTCGTCCGCG
>JBOFKE010000356.1:0-8204 GCA_051657185.1 Bacteroidales bacterium
AATGGTTTGAAGAGGAAGGATTGTATAATCTCACATTAAATCACGCAAGGTTAAACAGTTAAAAGAAACCGCCGTGTGCGAGAGCATGCACGGTGGTGTGAGAGGGCGGGGGAGTAATCCCCCTACCTACTCGATTATATATATCCGTCCAATTATCCGAAATCATTTCTCAATACCATTTTGATTAAAGATTCTTTCATATTAAATCAAAATGATATTTTTCTGACGTCAACTTCCAGGACCAAAACAAAAAGATTATTTTGATATTCAGATGCTTATTTTATGCCATACTTCTTTTCTTATGCAATAAATGACTGCGTTTTCAGAAAGATATACCGTATCTTGAAATTTTTACACCGTATCTTTTAAATTATACGGTGTGTTTTCAAATTTTCCCCCTTTGTATTTTTGGTTTAATACGTATTAAAATTGCTCGCGGTACGTATTAAAAGAGAAAACGAAAGCTTTGTTTTTTGTCTCTGCTATATGTGTTTGATGGCTAATGGTTTATGTATCTTGGTTTCCTTGCCTTGTTTCCAAGAATACTTTTGTGAATAGAAAATATCGTATTCTGAGCGATTAGGAAAATGCAAAATGACAGAAAAAGTCTTGTTTTGAGAACTATTTGTTATATTGATAATCCTGTTTTTCCGCTGCTCTCTTTTGTTGTTTTGTCTTATGTTTATTTCCTACCTCTTTTCGCTCTTGATCTAAATCCGAATGTATGCTCGCGTAAGCTCTGGTCTTTAACGCTTAAACGACTATAAATTGTAAGTAGTAGTTTCTTGTGCAGAAAAAGTCTTGTTTTAAAACTATATTGCAAGATCTAAATTGGAATTTTTTGTTTATATATAATAAGTCCTAATACGAGCATTGAAAAGTTTAGCGAAATATAAGTTTGTGCACTTTGAAAATGAATATAAATATAATGGAGTTGGTCTATGGAAATTAATAACATGAAATGGAAGGTAGTTGCGAGTGAATATATTATAAAGAGACCTTGGCTGACGGCAAGACGCGATAAGGTTGAGCTACCCGATGGTCGGATTATTGAAGAATACTATGTTCTTGAGTATCCTGATTGGGTCAATGTAATCGCAATAACTAAAGAAGGGAAATTTGTGATGGAGCAACAGTATCGTCATGGCTTAGGCGTGAATAGTATTGAATTGCCCTGTGGTGTTATGGAGCACGGGGAAATTCCTTGCGTAGCAGCACAACGAGAGTTGCTAGAGGAAACAGGTTATGGAAATGGGGTGTGGAGTAAATTAATGACCATAGCTCCGAATCCGGGTTCGATGAGTAATTTAACACATTGTTTTCTTGCAATTGGTGTTGAGAAAATATCAGAACAATCATTAGATGCAAATGAAGATCTGACAGTGCATTTGATGAATGAGTCCGAAGTCAGATCATTACTGGAGAACGACAAAATTTATCAGGCATTGATGGTTGCACCGCTTTATAAGTATTTTAATGGCAAAAGATAGGATGTCTGTTGGGTCGGTGTTGCGGTAACATATTTCCGGATATGATGGTTTTCGATGTGTTGTTTGTATATACTTGTTCTCAAAAACAATTATTTAAATTGTTTTGTTATGAATGGAAAATAGAAACAATCATATTATGAATGGAACAATTAATAACGGAGATGTAGCCTTCATGGTTATAACCACTGTTTTGGTGTTTTTTATGACACCGGGTTTAGCTTTTTTTTATGGAGGACTCGTTGAAAAAAAGAATGCACTTACAATGATGATGTACACATTTGTAGCAATAGGTGTCGTAACTGTAATGTGGGTGTTAGGAGGTTTTTCTTTAGTTTTCGGCAATGATACCGCCGGGTTTATCGGTAATCCTATGCATTATTTCATGTTGCATAATGTAGATTTTACGGTTAATCCTGACTATGGTTCTAAGATTCCTTTTCTCATGTTCTTTATGTATCAGCTAATGTTTGCGATCATTACAGCGCCATTGATGACAGGAGCTTTTGCAAATAGGATGACGCTGGGAGGATGGTTGAAAGTATTGGTGTTATGGATGATTCTTATATACTTCCCGGTCGCTCATTGGGTTTGGGGTGGCGGATTTTTGAGTCAGTTAGGATTTGTCGATTATGCTGGAGGAACCGTTATACATGTCGCTGCCGGCTTTGCAGCTTTAGCCTCTGTGTTTTATTTCGGCAAAAGAGCCTATATATCGAAAAATGGACCAGGTAATACAGTCTGGATGGCTATCGGAGCTTCGATATTGTTATTTGGGTGGTTTGGGTTTAATTCAGGAGGAGCATTGGCCAGTGGAGAAACTGCGGCAATAGCTTTCACAAATACAGGTATTGCCGGAGGTTTTGCGGCAACGATTTGGATGATTCTTGCTTATTTAAAGGATAAGAAGTTTTCAATGGTAGAATTTATGACTGGAGCAGTAGCGGGATTGGCAACGATTACTCCTTGTTCTGGTTATATATCTCCTCAGGCTGCTGTTCTGGTTGGCATTATTGCGCCTTTTGTTTGCTTCTTATGTTTAAATATCTCGAAAAAAATGAGATGGGATGATGCTCTTGGTGTATGGGGCGTTCATGGAATGGGCGGATTAACAGGGACTGTACTTATAGGATTGCTGGCTGTTCATGAAGTGAATGGAATTGAGGCGAGCGGAAAACAGCTTTTGATTCAGATCGGAGGAGCTTTGTTAGTTGCGTTATACTCATTTATCCTTACTTATTTTATATTGAAAGTTTCAAATGCGGGTAATAGTATTCATGTTCCCGATGAGGTTCAAAATTCAGGGTTGGATAAAGAGTATCTGACAGAAACTGTTGATTGATTTTTACAATATTAGTGATTGAAATATATAGAAGAAGCTAAGATTGACCTTGGGTTGATCTTAGCTTCTTTTGCGTTGCGACTATCGCTTCTTGTTATTAATGATGTTTACAAATTGTATTTTGTATAGAATATTCGCCATGAATGCTTCTAAATAGATGTTTGCGTTATGTAAGTTTAACAGTTTTTGTTTGAGTATGTATGAATCGTAATATAATAATTCTGTTTAGAATCAGGTTTTTAGGCGAATGATTCATGTTCTGACTGGATAATCCTTTTCTGGTGCTGTATGTGAGATAGAGTGCCGGTTTATTCTGTTTGTGCAATATATTCTGGTAAGCATATTGCTAGTAATGATTTATTAATGATTGTAAGTATTATGTGGAAATAATACACCTGTTATTGAAATTAATACAAATAGCGTCTCTAAACATTAATATATGGATTATGTTTATTTGATATTAAATACGGTCAATGCTTCTGAATATTAATATCAATATAGAAATTAACATGAAAAATATTTTACTCCTTTTGGTTTACGGGTTCATTATCTCATTGGTTTCATGCAGTGATGATGAATTTAAAGAAAGTGTAACCGCAGATTCAGGTATTATACAATGTAGAATAAGTGTACCGGAATCTTTTCAGACTAAAGGAACACCAATTAACTCTGAACAAGATCCGATTTTTAACACGTTAGGTGTTTTAGGTTATCAAACTAATGGCTCTTTTTCTGCAGCTACGAATCCAACTTCTGCTTTTTTCCCAAATGTGCAAGTGACAAAGAGTGGTACCAATAGCTGGCAATTTGATAAGAAATATTACTGGCCACAATCGGGCTATCTATCTTTTTTTGCTTATGCACCATATACCAGTCCGACTAATGGTATAACAATAGTTAATCAGCAAACAGGTGTTCCGACATTGACCTACACTATTCCGCATAATGTGGCTGATCAGCCTGATTTGATGGTGGCAGCACAACAACTTGATTTATTTAAAACAGAAGTGCCACTCGCATTTAGTCATGCATTGGCTTGTATCGGTTTTGAAGTGAATGGAGAAAATGTACCGATTGATTCTATTGGGATACGCGGAGTTTATACAACCGGTACCCTTTCGCTAAGTTTAAACAGTAGTGTTCCGGTATGGACTAATTTGACCGGTTTATCTGATAAGTTCTATAAAGTAGGACTAGTTTCAGATGCAGAAGCTACAAATCCATCCAAACCGATTATGGCAGCGAATGGGTATTTAATGATGATTCCACAAAGTTTAGGAGACGATGCTGCTATTGTTGTGAAATTTAAAGGTATCGATCCCAAAATAATACCTCTTAAAAATGCAGGAACGGCTCTTTGGAAAGCAGGTGAGAAATATATCTATTCGTTGAAAGAGGGTACGTATAGTTTTTCGGTTACAGCGACAAATAATACAGTTGTTTACACGGGTGGTGAGTTTAATCTGAATATTAATAGTATCTATACTAAGCAAAATGGAGATGTTGTTGATATGGGATGGACTGCGAAGATAATAAATCCGACGACGAATGATACAACCTGGATTAATGATATGTCAGAGCTGCGAAATCAGTTAGGAGGTTCGAACTTATCACGTAAACTTACGGCAGGCATAGCTGCATTTACCTCGACGAGTGGGCTGGATACATATCTAAAGAGTGCGGTTCCTGTTGACTCTGTTAATATGGTCGATCTGTCTTTATTAGAAGGCTATTATTCTTCTGCAAACTGTTACGTAGTGAATGGTCCCGGATGGTTCAAATTTCCGTCCTGGGTAATTGGTAATGGTTTGCTTTCAGCTACTTCATCAGCGTATAATACGAGCTCATTGAATAGCTTCAGCTATTCAAATACTGCTCCGTACTTCGTGGATTATTTAGGCAATGAGATAAAAACGAATAATGATTTGTTGATAAATACTACTGGCGCTTCAACAGATTTATTATGGATGGATGCATTAAATCTGATAACGAAGGTTCAACTCTCTGCAGATAAGAATTACATTATGTTTTATGTCGATCCGAATACTATACGTCAGGGCAATGGTGTGATAGCTATTCGCGATCCATCAGGCAGAATAATGTGGAGTTGGCATATTTGGGTTAACGCATGGCAGCTTAGCAATATTGATTATAAAGGTTACACATTCTATTTCGGAAATAATATAGGCGTTTGCTATCCGGCAACTTATACTTACCCGCAAAGATCCGTGACAATTCAGTTTACTCAGAAGCAAAGTAATTTGACTACAACTGTTGTATTGACTCAGTCATCGGAAACGATTGATGTGTATTTGAATAATCCATACTATCAGTGGGGACGTAAAGATCCGATGCCAGGAGCTTATGGAACGACTGCGGAAACTAAACCTCTTTACGGAAATCATCCATTAGAAATTAAATCGGGTCCTGTTCCTATGAGTGAGGCAATTCAGAATCCAAATGTGTTTTATAAATCTTCAGGTGATTGGAATACTACTCAGAATTTATACTTATGGGGTAATCCAGCCAACCCATCTTATTCGAAGACTATTTATGATCCTTCGCCGATTAGTTTATTAGTTCCGTCATCTTCAATGTTTTCTGTGTTAGAGGCAAATACATGGAGTGATACTTACGCCGGACTCGGATTTATTTATAGATATCCGGCTGGATCTTCTACGATCTATTTTATGGGTATAGGTCAGCGAATTGGAAGTACAGGACTTGTAAATAGTAACTTCTATTCTCAAGGTTTTTACTGGACTAATCAAAGTAATAATGGCCAGTTTTATGGAATGGAGGTTGCTAAAGCGGGAGATTTTTCACAGATCAATCTTAATAACTCAGCGCAAGGTTTCAGTATTATGCCTGTTCAGAATAATGTGTATCCTCCGGTTGTAAAATAATAATTAAACAGACTGATATGAAAATTAGAAATAAAGAATATCCGCGGGAGAAAAGGATTTTAATCATGTTGTGTGTTCTGCTTTTTTCTTTCTGTTTTAAGAGTTTCTCTCAGACAGATACTCGAGGCATACAGCAAATAGCCCTGAAAACAAATATATTGTATGATGGAGCCATGGTTCCGAATATTGGGCTAGAAGTAATGTTTCCGCAGCAGTGGTCTTTAAATGCCAGTTGGAACTATGCCTGGTGGAGCAATGATGCAAAACATCGCTACTGGCGAACTTATGGTGGAGAGATTGAAGCGCGGAAATGGCATGGACGAATAGCTCAGGAGTACCCATTGCGTGGTCATCATACAGGGTTGTTTATGATGGCAGGTATGTATGATTTTGAGCGGGGACATGCGGGTTATATGAATGACTTATATTTTGGTATAGGGGTTTCTTATGGTTATGCTGTCAAAATAGCTCATAATCTATCTTTAGATTTTGTTGTGGGTGTAGGGTATTTGTGTGGCACTTATTATAAATATCGTCCACAAGATAATGAATACTGTATTATGGACCGACGTAATCTAAGTTATTTCGGACCTGTTAAAGCCGAGGTCAGTCTGGTTTGGATTATTGATAATATCGCTAAAAGAAAGAAAGGAGGCAGAAGATGATTAAACAAACTTGCAGGAATATAGTATTTCTCTTTTTACTCGTTGTTCTTTCGTCTTGTCATAATAAAGATTTATGTCCGGAGTGTGATAGAGAGACTGCGATTGAGGTGAAATTTGATTGGAGTGCAGTCTCTGATGTACCTGAGGGTATGACTGTTTTATTTTATAATATGCAGAATGAGCTGGTATATACATTCAATAATGTCTCACCTCATGGTCAGTTAATTCGTATAGATGCCGGAAACTACAGGGTTGCTTGCTATAATAATGATACGGAATATGTGGAATGGAGTGGAGAGGCAAACTTAGATAGTCTTCAGGTTTATACACGTAAAACACAAGCTCCGCAAGCGTCTAAAAAGGCTACTATAGTTTTACCTGATGAAGAACTTGTGGAAGCTCCGGATTTTCTTTGTGGCGCCTTGCTTTCCGAAAAAGAGATATTGGCTTATGTTGACTATACTCAGATTGTATTATTGAAACCTCAGCCTTTATTGGATTCTTACACATATAGTGTGAGTAATATAGAGAACGGACAGTATGTGTCTAAAACAGCGGCAACTCTGACAGGTCTTTCTAAACGCTATTATTTAGGAGATCCTATGCACCAAAACGGAATTGTTTCTATGACTTTTGGCGATAATGATTTGATCAACAATAAACAGACTGCTGTAGGAGATATGTATAACTTAGGTTATTACCATAATTTGGCGAACCGGAATTATCTCATATTATATATATGGAGTCCGGGAGGCAATTTACGTGCAACTTTTGATGTGACTGACCAGGTACGTAAAGCTCCTGATCCGCATCATGTGCATATTATTATTGATACAAAGATAGTTGTTTCACCTCCAATAGATGATAATGATGGTTTAGATCCATCAGTAGATGAATGGAAAGATATAATTTATGATGTTATTTTATGACATCAAAACCTTAACTAATCAAATAAATAAATTCGAAAAATGTATTGTATGAAAAAATGGATGATTATTCCCTTTATTACAACGATTGTGATAGTGGGATGTACGGAAAATTCTAATTCGGGAGATGGAGATCCGGATCCGAATGCGATAGCCATTGATGCCTTTGTTCCTAAAATGCAAAAAGGTGTAGATGCTACGACATCGACATTAGCAAGTGGGATAAGTATTTATGCTTATAAAACAGGTGAGGCTTACTCAACGTCTCCATTTATGAAAGGGGTCGTATTTACTAAACCGGGAGCTGGGAACTGGACATCTTCCCCCGTGACTTATTGGCCAATGTATCCTTTGGACTTCTTTGGATTTTATCCGAAAACAGTTGCTCCGACAGATGTGACGGTTCCTACAAAATTTTCTTTTACGGTAGCACCTGATGCAGCGAATCAGTTTGATGTTGTGACTTCATTTACAGGAAATCAGGATCGCGAACTTGTTCAAATGAAGTATCACCATGCATTGTCGAAAATTAATTTTAAGATTACAACATTTGCTAATTCTGGTTTGAATGTTACTGTCAATGCCATAACAATGAAAAATATCCCGATGTCTGCAGACTTTGATTTTAATACATCGGCAACAGCTGTACCTAATTATTTTACTGTTTCGAATCAGACACCGGTGAGTCCGTCTAATGGTAATTCATTAATAACACCAGCTCAATCTGTTGTGGTAAATTCATCAACAGCAGATGTTTCATCAGATTTGATTACCGGGATGTATTTGATTCCTCATAAGTTAGTGAATTGGGCTTATACAGATGCAAATGCTTATCCTTTGACAGGAACTTATATAAATATACAAGGTTCTTTGTCAGG
>JBOFKE010000357.1:0-7503 GCA_051657185.1 Bacteroidales bacterium
ATACTGAGAGACGGAAATAATCGGGCTATTAGTATCTTGAATCAGTTGCATATAGATGTTACTCACCTTAAAAGTGTAATAGACGATTCTGTGAAGAGTAATTACGCACAATCAGACGCAGAAATGGACTCGTCAATTCCGGTTGATACAATTACAAGCCGGATCATGATGATGTGTCGTCTGGAAGCACGATTACTGAAAAGTGATACTACAGATGTCGAACATTTGCTTTTAGCTATATTGAAAGAGGATAAAAACATGGCGAAAAAAATCTTAAATGAACATGACGTAACGTATGATAAAGTTTATCAGATCGTGAACGGAAAAAATACAGAAATAAAAAAAGAGGAGTTACCTAAAGCCGGGTTCACCGAAGAAGATGACGAAGAAGATAGCGATAAGGATAACTTTGGTGCAAGCAAACAAACTAATTCTACAGATAAGTCAACGCATGCGGCTAAACCGGCAAAAGATACTCCTGTATTGAATAATTTCGGTACGGATTTAACAAAGGCCGCTCAGGAGGAACGTCTTGATCCGATTATCGGAAGAGATAATGAAATTGAGCGTGTAGCTCAGATCCTGTGTCGCAGAAAAAAGAATAATCCGATCTTGATAGGTGATCCCGGTGTGGGAAAATCTGCAATTGTAGAAGGATTGGCTGCACGTATCGTTCAAAAGAAAGTATCACGTTTGCTGTTCAATAAACGTATTATTTCTCTGGATATGGCATCTGTAGTGGCGGGTACAAAATACAGAGGTCAGTTTGAGGAACGTTTGAAATCTATTCTGAATGAACTGAAAGAAAATCCGGATATAATTCTTTTTATTGATGAGATTCATACAATTGTCGGAGCCGGTGGCGGAGGTGGTTCACTGGATGCTGCCAATATTCTGAAACCTGCATTAGCCAGAGGCGAAGTTCAGTGTATCGGTGCTACAACTATTGACGAATACAGAAAAACAATTGAAAAGGACGGAGCTCTGGAAAGACGATTTCAAAAGATTATTGTATCGCCTACAACATCGGAAGAGACAATTCAGATTCTGCGTAACATCAAGGAGCGCTATGAGGATCATCATAATGTGAAATATACAGATGAGGCTTTATTGGCTTGTGTGTCTTTAACAGAGCGTTATGTAAATGACCGGAATTTCCCGGATAAAGCGATTGATGCGTTGGACGAAGCCGGTGCACGATCTCATATTTCAAATATTGTCGTTCCTAAATCAATTACTGATCTGGAAACAAAGGTTGAAGAGATTCGGATGAGTAAGAATAATGCTGTTATAGCTCAGAATTTTGAACTGGCTGCTGACTTTAGAGATAAAGAGCGTATAGCGCTTTTGGATCTCGAAGCTGCACGTAAGGCTTGGGAAGCTGAGCTTGATAAAAACAGACAAGTTATTACAGATGATAATATTGCCGATGTAGTTGCTCTGATGACAGGTATTCCGGTTCAGAAGGTGGCCGAGACTGAAACGTCTAAACTCTTGCTGATGAAAGATACATTGCAGCATGCAGTTATCGGTCAGGATGAAGCTGTTGAGACTTTGGTTAAAGCAATTAAACGTAGCCGTATCGGCTTGAAAGATCCGAATCGTCCTATTGGAACATTCTTGTTCCTGGGGCCGACAGGTGTAGGTAAAACACATTTGGCCAAAAAGCTGGCTGAGTTTTTATTTGATTCACCGGATGCAATGATTCGTATTGATATGAGTGAATACATGGAGAAATTCTCTGTGTCCCGATTGATCGGAGCACCTCCGGGATATGTCGGATATGAAGAAGGCGGACAGATTACAGAGAAAGTAAGACGTAAACCTTATTCGGTTGTGTTGCTGGATGAAATAGAGAAAGCTCATCCGGATGTGTTCAACCTGCTCCTTCAGGTGTTTGATGAAGGACGTTTGACAGACAGCCTTGGCAGACAGGTCGATTTCAAAAATACGGTCATTATTATGACTTCCAATATCGGTACGCGCCAATTGAAAGATTTCGGACGTGGAGTAGGGTTTACTACACCAATCGATAAATCAGAAAGAGATCACTCAAGAGCCGTTATTCAGAAGGCTTTAAATAAAGCATTTGCTCCTGAATTTATCAATCGTATTGATGATATAGTTATGTTTGACCAATTGAGTAAACCATCCTTGTTGAAAATTATTGACCTGGAATTGAACTCATTCATTAAACGTATGAATAAAATCGGATATGAAATTGAGGTTTCGGAATCTGCTAAGGAGTATGTAGCACGTGAGGGTTATGATGTCCAGTTTGGCGCACGTCCGCTTAAACGGGCTATTCAAAAACATTTGGAAGATGGTATTGCAGAAGCAATTTTATCTCATAATCTCAAAGAGGGTTCGAAAATATCGATTGATTTCAAAGATGAAAAACTGCTGTTTAACAACAATGAAATAGATCAGTAAAAATAAATCAGACAAAAAAAAGAGGATACACCATTAAGTGTATCCTCTTTTTTTTGTCTGATAATAAATGGCATCGGAAATAATTCAATGCTTTATTATTATTTATTTTTGAACGGGTTTAATAGATAAACACAATTCTTCTAGTTGCGCATTGTCAATAGCAGACGGAGCATCGATCATGACATCTCTTCCCGAATTGTTTTTAGGGAATGCGATACAGTCACGGATAGAGTCCAAACCTGCAAGGATAGAAACGAAACGATCCAATCCGAAAGCAATACCACCGTGAGGAGGTGCTCCGAATTTGAATGCATTCATTAAGAATCCGAATTGAGCTTCAGCCTGTTCCGGTGTAAATCCTAAGATTTCGAACATTTTATGCTGAAGTTTACTGTCATGAATACGAATAGAACCACCACCAAGCTCAACACCGTTAATAACAAGGTCATAAGCGTTAGCTCTGATTTTGCCAGGATCGGTATCAAGTAAATCGATATCTTCCGGTTTTGGAGCTGTAAATGGGTGGTGCATAGCGAAGAAACGCTGAGCATCTTCGTCCCACTCAAGCAGAGGGAAGTCAACAACCCAAAGTGGAGCAAATACATTTTTATCGCGCAGACCAAGTTGACTACCCATTTCTAAACGTAATTCACATAAAGCTTTTTGTGTTTTCTTTTCTTCACCTGCAAGGATAAGCATCAAGTCACCTGGTTTCGCGTCAAAACGCTCAGCCCAAGCCTTAAGATCTTCTTGTGAGTAGAATTTATCAACAGATGACTTAAGTGTACTGTCTGCTTCATATTTTACCCATACCAGGCCTTTTGCACCTACCTGCGGACGTTTAACGTAATCAGTTAATGCATCGATTTGTTTACGTGTGTACGTTGCACAACCTTCTGCACAAATACCACCTACGTATTCAACAGAATCAAAAACAACGAAGTTTCTGTCTGTTGTAAGATCTTTAAGTTCGACGAACTTCATACCGAAACGAATATCCGGTTTGTCAGATCCGTAATATTTCATTGCGTCAGCATAAGGCATGCGAATGAAATCTTCAGTAAGATTAACATTTTTTAGATGTTTGAACAAATGTTTTGTCAAACCTTCGAATGTATTTAAAACATCCTCCTGATTAACGAAACACATCTCACAGTCAATTTGAGTAAACTCAGGCTGACGGTCAGCGCGTAAATCTTCGTCACGGAAACATTTAACGATCTGGAAATAACGGTCGAATCCTGATACCATCAATAACTGTTTGAACACTTGAGGAGATTGAGGTAAAGCATAGAATTCTCCCGGATTCATACGAGAAGGAACAACGAAGTCACGAGCACCTTCAGGCGTAGATTTGATTAATACAGGAGTTTCTACTTCAAGAAAACGTTGATCATCTAAGAAACGACGAGTTTCAAATGCCAATTTATGACGTAATTCCAGGTTTGCTCTTACAGGAGTACGACGCAAATCCAGATAGCGGTATTGCATACGTAATTCATCACCACCATCTGTCTCATCTTCAATTGTGAAAGGAGGAGTCTCAGAAGCATTTAAAACAACTAAGTCTTTCACAATGATTTCAATTTCGCCAGTAGGAATATTCTTGTTTTTCGAAGAACGTTCCATAACAGTTCCAACAATCTGAATAACGAATTCGCGACCTAACTTATTCGCTTTTTCGCAAAGCTCTTCATTTACTTCATTGTTGAAAACAAGCTGTGTAATACCATAACGGTCACGGATATCGACAAAAGTCATACCTCCCATTTTACGTGTGCGTTGCACCCACCCGGCAAGTGTTACCTCTTTCTGGATATCGGCAATACGTAATTCTCCGCAAGTATGTGTTCTATACATATTTTTCTTATTATGATGATTAATCGTAAAATACAAATCTGTGTCCTGAAACAGGACAGGCAAAGTTAATAATTTTTTTTATCTCACACTTTCAATGTAGAAAAAAGAGTTATATGTGCTTTCTGATATAGGTTGATTCGTATTCGGGATCTGTTTTACTTAAATTCAGAGAAGAGCCTGACTATGAATTTATTTATAAGCCTGACGATGATTTGTAATAAAAAAAGGCTGCAATATGCAGCCTTGATAATTATTCTACTTTAAAGAATCCAACTCCCGAACTTCCGACAGTATCAATAATGCTTTTTCCAAAATTGTAGGATCATCCAAAACCACAATGCCACCATCGGAACCTGGTTCTAAATGAACACCTACACTCCCTCCAAAATCATAGTTGTGACCGCCGAAATAGTTTCGTACAGTATCCACAGGTAAGTTAAGCTCATCAGCAATGCGGTGAGTACTTCCGTCAGGAAGGCTGTTTTTAATTCGACGAAGCTCGTTGAAAGAAATAGTCATGCTCATATCGAAAAAATTTAAAAGGTTAATATTGGTCTATGAAAGTAGTGTACGTATATAAATATAGGGGTTGTAACCCTATGCTTTATTAATTGTACGCCGTAAACTTATCATATATATTTTTAATATCAAACAATTTTTACAGAACTTTTTTGCTGTTCTATAGCATAATAAATAATTGAACAAATTCGCACTTTTTAGATGCTCAAATGTTCTATTAGATATAACAGAAAACAGGTAAGAAAAGTCGAAACATACATCTAAAATTTCCATATAAAATGCAAAGATGCTTGATAGACTAGTGTATCTTACCTATTTTTGAAGAGAATAACTAACTATCTAAACCTATAAATGTTTTCGTATGCTGAATTTTGAAAAGATTGTTACGGAGTCGAGTGACTTTATTTGGACATATATATTAATAGCCTTATTAATCGGAACGGCGCTTTATTTTACTTTCCGTTTAAGGTTTGTGCAATTTGCTCATTTAAAAGAAATGGTAAAGCTTTTGGGTGAGACAACAAAGAAAGATAAAGAAAACAGCGTTTCTTCTTTTCAGGCATTTACTATATCACTGGCTTCTCGTGTAGGAACAGGTAATATGGCCGGAGTAGCCACGGCTATTGCAGTCGGAGGTCCGGGCTCTATCTTCTGGATGTGGGTTATTGCATTGTTTGGTGCAGCCTCGGGTTTTGCCGAGTCCACCTTAGCTCAATTGTTTAAAAGACCGGGTAAAAGATCGTTTATAGGTGGTCCTGCTTATTATATGCAGCATGGTTTAGGTAAAAGATGGATGGGTATTCTTTTTTCTGTTTTAATTACAATCACTTTCGGGCTTGTTTTTAACTCAGTTCAGTCTAATACGATTTCCTTTGCTTTTGAAGAATCCTTTGGAATAGATAGGATGTTGTCAGGGGGTATTATTACACTGATTACGCTTATTGTGATTTTTGGAGGTATTCACCGGATCGCACAGGTATCGAGTGTGATTGTTCCTTTTATGGCTGTCGGTTATATTGTTTTGGCTGTCGGGATCGTTGTGATGAATATCGGAGAACTTCCGCGTGTTATTAAACTGATCGTTACATCTGCTTTTGGTATGGAGCAAGTGATAGGTGGGGGATTAGGTATAGCATTGATGCAAGGTATCCGCAGAGGTTTATTCTCTAATGAAGCAGGTATGGGGTCAGCTCCGAATGCTGCTGCCACTGCTGATGTCAGTCACCCGATTAAACAAGGTTATATTCAATCATTAGGAGTATTTACAGACACTCTCCTGATTTGTAGCTGTACCGCGTTTATTATCCTTTTCTCGGATGTGTATACAACTTCCGGTTTAGATGGGATTAAGCTGACACAAGCTGCATTGGTAAACGAAATAGGACCTGCCGGCGGTTTATTTATTTCCGTTGCAATCTTCTTCTTTGCTTTCAGTTCCATTATTGGTAACTACTATTATGGCGAAACCAATATTCAGTTCATAAGCAATAAACCGATTTATCTGTTGATGTACCGATTGGTAGTGGCTTCAATGGTTATGCTGGGATCTGCTTTAAGCTTGAAAACAGTATGGAGTCTTGCCGATTTGTTTATGGGCTTGATGGCTATTATTAACCTGATTGCAATTTTGGCATTAAGTCGTTATGTATATATTGCATTGAAAGACTATAATACGCAGAAAAAAGCAGGAATTAAAAGTCCTAACTTTAAGGCATCAATCATGCCTGATATCGAAGATGAGCTTCCTTGCTGGAAAGATTGATGAATATCATCATACAGAAATATAAAAAAAGGTGTTGAGAGTAAGCTCTCAATACCTTTTTTTATTCTTTTCCCGTTCATACGAAATGAATTTTTGGAGAGTTTATCCACTCCCGGAGTTTAATTTTCAATCAGCACTATCGACACTAACGACATCTTTGTTTGCAGGTAGCCGATTGACTTATACTGGAATTGGTTGACACTTCAGGTTTTCTTGGGTTTTCTGACTTTTCAAAAAAAAATCATTTTTGTCCTCACACGCGTTGTGTTTATATAAATATTCTTCTGCGTTGGCTGTCTAGTTAACACGAGCCGGATATACAGATAATCCGATCAGGGCAGGATGGGGGTGATTCGTGGGAACCCTTTTCGTTTTTTATTCGGTGAATCATATGATTGTCTGCCAAATAATCTGTAGTTTTGCTCAGAGAGCTAGCTTTGTTTCTGATTCGGTAACTTCGGTCTGAGATGTCAAATTTCCAATGAATGAAGTTACTGAATATGGAATATGCTCATTAGATTAAAAGCAGCATGAAATTGCTGTCTAAAACATTCTGACCATGATAAATAATTCTACTGAACAATTCATATCCGAATTGAATAAATGTTTTGATCGATCTCAGATCAAGGATTCGGAGTTGTATCGGGAGCTTTACGCACGCGATGCCTCTTACTTTTCTATTCTTCCAAAGTGTGTAGTCCGTCCTGAATCAATCGATCAGGTGATAGAACTGATTTCTATTGTAAACAAATATAATCAGCATCTCACATTTCGTGCGGGAGGCACATCGCTGGCGGGACAAACTGTAGGAGATGGCATTATTTGTGAATTACGAACGGCCTGGAAATCTTATGAGGTGAGAAATCAAGGGAAGCAGATTTGGTTTGAGCCGGGATTGACTTGCAGGCAATTAAATCAGATACTGAGTT
>JBOFKE010000358.1:0-2484 GCA_051657185.1 Bacteroidales bacterium
CTGCATTAAATGCTTTAATAATACGCAAACCGCCTAGTGTTTCGTCTATCTGAGATAACAGTTCCCCGAATTGTTGTTGTCCGATTTGCGAACTACGCTTAAGCTTACGTCCGACTTTCCCCATAATAAAGCCGCTAAACGGCAATAGGACGAAGACAAACAAAGTTAGTTGCCAGCTCAAAGACATCATGGTCGCAAAATAAACAATGATCATGATCGGATTTTTGAAGATCATATCCAAAGAACACATGATAGAATTCTCGACTTCACCCACATCACCTGTCATACGAGCAATGATATCTCCTTTGCGTTCGCCCGTAAAAAAACCAATAGGCAAACTTAATATTTTATCGAACAACGTGATCCGGATATCTCGTACAATACCTGTACGAATCGGAATCATAAAATGTGAAGCCAGGTAAGCTGAAGCTGTTTTGAGCATCGTCATTACCACAAGAAATCCGCCCAAAAGCATCAATACAACCGATGCTCCGTGCTCATTAATGATTGAGTTAATCCAATAATACGCATTGTTAACTACAGCATCTTTAAATGACTCAGCTCCTGAAAAAGGAATATAATCATAGGCTTTTTTATCCAGCCCAAATAGGATTTGAAGTATAGGAATAATAATCCCGAAAGAAAATAGACTAAGTACGGTTGAAAGTAAATTGAAGAAAATATTCAGCACCAGATATTTCTTATACGGCGGAACAAATCGCTTCAGCAATACGAATAACTCTTTCATTTATATCAAAACTGTTTAATTATAACTAGATCAGCCTCCTGAAAGAAGGCTGATCTATATTTTACTCAAATAATTTGTGCATAAAATCGTCTAATTCTTTATCCAGACGATCCATAAATTTTTGATCCAGAATCATCGAATCTGATTCCAGTAAGAAATGCTCACTCTGTGTAACGAAGTTTTCGTCAACTACAATAATCGAAAAAGGTCTCAATGTAAACTCGACATTCAACAAATCAACGATTTTGGGTGTACGCAGCAACTCATCTAATGTTTTTGCAATCACACTTTCATCCAGTGAAATGTCTAATGTATCTGTGAAAACCTGTATCAAAAAATTCTCTTCATCGTCAAAGAACTTTAATGATCCGTCTTCTCCATTCCATTGTATGTACAAATCTGACAACAGACCTTCCGGAGAAGCACTTCTATATTTCTCTACTGCTTGCGCTATTGCGTCATAGAGCAGTTTCTCAAAAGTGACCATAATTATTACCTCCTATGGATTAATTCGAATTCAATTCGAGTGTAAATCACCAATAAAAATTAATTCATCAAAAGTAGAAGATTCTTTGATGTAAACAAAAAAACCTCACCCCTTTTCACAAAAAAAGATAGTTTTTGATTTTTAATTCATTAGCTTTGCTCATCTAATCATTACAATCAGAACACATTAAGACAACTACATATGAGAAAAATCTTCACATTCGTAGCTTCACTTTTATTGTTAAGCTGCTCGAACTCACAAAAAACAACCCATAAATCTCAAACTATGAGTCCGGCTATACAATCCGAAATAGTCTCTGATCTTAAACAAAAATATCCCGATGCCAGTGCGCTTCGAATCGAACGCGGTGTAAAGCAAGCTGCTGAGCTTTGGAAAAAAGAACAAGGAAATGAGGCTGAGTTCAAAACTTTCTGCATGACCAACTTTGTTGCTGATTCTACAGATAACGACCGGTTATTCGAAAAGCTTCAACGGAATTATGAAATTCTTTGGGGTAATTACGGAATCATGGGTATGCAATTAAATGAGCCTATTGATCTGACCGGTGGCACAGTCGAGGATATTGACCTGACTTTTGGAGCCTATAGTCCTTCAGCTCATTTGGTTCAGGATCTATACGAAAACAAAGTTGCATTTATCACAGCTTTAAACTTCCCGCAATATTCCCTGGATGAAAAAAACAAACTTGGAAAAACATGGAGCCAGAGACAATGGGCTTATGCCCGCATGGGTGAAATGTTTACAGCCCGTATCCCTTCCGAGCTGAATATGTCTATGAATAAGGCCTCTTCAGATGCAGACGTGTATATCGCTTCTTACAATGTTCCTATGGGTGAACTTCGCAACAACGATGGCGAGCAACTTTTCCCGAAAGGAATGAATTTACTTACTCACTGGAATCTTCGTGATGAGATTAAGGCTAATTATTCCGATAAAGAAAAGGGACTGGAAAAGCAGCTGATGGTCTATGAAGTTATGAAACGTATCATTGATCAGTCCATTCCAAGTGAAGTTATTAACAACGAGACTTATCAATGGAATCCTTATACAAATGAATTATCTAAAGACGGAAATCGGGTAGCAGCTACACCCGAAAACGGTCAACGCTATCAGCAGATTCTGAATTTGTTCAACGAAATGCAGAAACAGGATGCGATGTATCCTGAAGCTATGAATAATTATATCAAACGGAAATTTGACGGTGAGATGGAGATTTCACAGGAACAAT
>JBOFKE010000359.1:0-2102 GCA_051657185.1 Bacteroidales bacterium
CCTTTATTATGTTGTACCAACATAGATCCTGTATAATTCCCAAATACGGATGCTCTAAAAGCTTTATTTATATAATAATTGGCCGTCAAATAACCATACTGATCCGGTGAGCGGAACATTCGTTTTTGTGGTGCTATGTCATCTGACCATTTTTCAGCCTCCTTAAAACGGCTCTTCTGAAAAGTATAGCCTAGTTGAAGGTCAAAACGATCGGGCATCCCGACTTTAAGTTCCGCACTAATCCCTTTCACCTTCGCTCCTGTTGCATTTCTGCGCTCCATTACAATATGACCTTCCGGAGTTTCCCCTATCTTTTCCAGTGTAAAGACGTCATTCAACACGGTATAGAAACTTTCAACCAACAGGTTGGTCTGTAATTTCCCAAAGTTTTGATACAAATCGACCGATGCGCTCAAACTATGCGAATACTCGGGTTTCAGCTCCGGATCTAACTGTATCAGAGCAATCGTTCCCGAAACAGCATCAATGTGTAAATCCTCATTATATGCTTGCGGAGCTCTGTAACCGCTTGAGTAACTAGCCCTCAACCCGACCTTTTGGGTTGGACTGTAACGGGCATTCACACGTGGCGAAAACACAGGATGTTTCATTAGGTTATGTTTATCCAATCGTCCGCCTAAGAGCAAATTTAATTTATCGCTCTTCCATTCATTTTGGAAATAAGCTCCTGCAATTTGTGTTGTCTGAGCAAAATCTCTGCCGTATCCCAAAATCAGATCATGCAGATTATTATAGGTATATTCAACGCCAGCTGTCAAATCTGCAGGCATAAACAAACATTGATCAAAAGAGTAAGTGTATTGTGACCCTGCCACAATGGTTTTATCATTTGTTTTACCATACGCATCCGGATTCATGTCAACACCAAAATAGCTACTCCGTTTGATTCCTTGTGCGGAGGTATATATCCCCCATTTATGTTTGTAATCAGGACTAAGATAATCAAACTTCAATCCTCCTCCATTTATATTATGGTTCAGCTCTTCTGCAATATTGGCTTTATGCGGGGGTTCTCCTAAATTATCTCCACCTCTTCTGTACTCATTGATATGGTGGTACTCGGCAGTAAGCTTTGTATAGTTACTTGTTTTATAGTAACCCCTGAATCCGACGGTCTCCGAATTAAGTTTAGGCAGATCCGAGAAACCATCCTTATTTCGATCGTAGGCATCCCGGTGTTTCACCATTCCAAATAGATAGACCCCCGCTTTGTAATCGTCCGTGACAAAAGAACCATTTAAAGATGTATTCAGGTCTGCACCTCCTTTTTCAAGAATATTCGTAGTATTCGAAAGTGTGACTGAGTTTCTCAGTGGCTCTTTCGTAATAATATTTACGACACCCCCGATGGCACTGGAGCCAAACAGAGCAGAACCCCCTCCTTTCACGACTTCCACACGTTCGATCATCGAAACAGGTATTTGCTCCAGACCATATACGCCGGCCAAAGAACTAAAAATAGGCCGACTATCTAACAAGACTTGTGAATATTGTCCTTCCAGTCCATTAATCCGAAGCTGCGTCGTCCCACAATTTCCGCAATTATTCTCCACTCGTAAGCCGGATTGAAAATTCATCGTCTCGGATAAGTTGCACGAAGCGGTTGTTTCAAACAGCTTAGCCGAAGCTATATTTACAATCGTTGAAGACTTTAACTTATTCGTTTCATTACGACTGGCTGAAACTACCACTTCATCCATTTCCAATAATTGTTCTTGTAAGGAAAAGTTGATCTCAACACTTGTTTTAGGTTCTATTCTTATTTTTTTCTCCTCACTTTTATAGCCTACCGAAGATGCTGCAATCGTAAAATCGCCTGTTGGCAAATTCTTTAGAAAATAATGTCCCGAAGCATCTGTAACAGTACCTATTGTTGTACCTTTTAAAGCTATCGTAATATAAGGTAAGTGCTCACCGGTCTTAGCATCAATAACATGACCGTAAATATTTGCATCACTATTTTTTGTTTGCGCTTGTGTATAAGAAGGAAGAGCGATATAAAATACCGCCAAAAGCATTATAAATATATGTTTCATGTGTTTTGTTTTTATGACTTAACTTGACATTTTATCTATACAGAT
>JBOFKE010000360.1:0-6371 GCA_051657185.1 Bacteroidales bacterium
ATTTACCTTCTTTAGAAGTCAACTGAGCAAAAGAACCAGCTGAACGAGCAATCGCTGCTCCCTGACCTGGACGAAGCTCAATATTGTGAACTACAGTACCAATTGGAATTGCGCTTAATGGAAGTGCGTTACCGATTTCTGGAGCTGCTGTTTCACCCGAGATAATAGTTTGTCCAACTTCGATACCGTTAGGAGCAATGATATATCTCTTTTCACCATCAGCATAGTATAACAAAGCGATACGAGCAGAACGGTTTGGATCATACTCGACTGCCTTCACAGTTGCAGGAACACCGTCTTTGTTTCTTTTGAAATCGATAAATCTAAATTTTCTCTTGTGACCGCCACCAATGTAGCGCATAGTCATTTTACCTTCACTATTACGACCACCTGAGTTTCTTTTACCAGTTACAAGAGATTTCTCCGGTGCTGATGCAGTAATATTATCAAATGCACCGATAATCTTGTGTCTTTGCCCCGGTGTTACGGGCTTTAGTTTGCGTACTGCCATTTTATTTAAATATTGCTATAAAAATCAATTACTTCTCCGTCTTTCAAAGTCACATAAGCTTTCTTGAATGCAGATGCTCTACCTTGAAGAATTCCAGATTTTGTATAACGAGTTTTATTTTTACCTGCGTAGTTAACAGTGTTAACATCAACAACAGATACGTTATACATTTCTTCTACTGCTTTCTTGATTTGAATCTTATTAGCTTCTGGCGCTACACGAAAACCGTAAACATTACGTTTTTCAGTTAAAGCAGTCATTTTTTCCGTTACGATCGGTTTAATAATAACTCTCATTATTCTTTATCTCCCAAATTAAAAGTTATTGATTGCAGCTAATGAAGCTTCTGTTAGAACAAGAGATTTCGCATTAACTACGCCGTAAGTATTAAGTTCGTTAACAGTAATAACGTTTGTGCGCTCTAAATTGCGAGCTGACAAATATACGTTATTATTTTGTTCTGCTAAAACCAAAAGTACTTTTTTATCAGCGACTTGCAATGCTTTTTGCATCGCTACGAAATCTTTAGTTTTTGCTGTTTCGAAATTGATAGAATCAACAACGATAATTGCATTTTCCTGAGCTTTATAAGCCAAAGCTGACTTACGAGCTAAAGATTTAACTTTCTTGTTAAGTTTGAAGCTATAGTTTCTTGGGCGAGGACCGAATACACGAGCACCACCAACCAATACAGGAGAGTTGATATCACCTCTACGAGCACCACCAGAACCTTTTTGTCTGATCAGTTTGCGAGTAGAACCAGACATTTCAGAACGCTCTTTAGATTTATGCGTACCTTGACGACAATTAGCCAAGTATTGCTTAACATCTAAATAGATTGCGTGGTTGCTTGGTTCAATACCGAATACTGCATCGTTAAGAACAACTGTTCTTCCTGTATCTTCTCCTTTAATGTTATATACTTTAAGTTCCATTATTTCTCAATTATTACGATTGAACCTTTAGCTCCTGGCACAGACCCTTTTACTAGAAGTAGGTTGTGTTCAGAGATAACTTTTAACACCTGAAGATTTTGTACAGTAACACGAGCGTTACCTGTTTGTCCAGCCATACGCATACCTTTGAATACACGAGAAGGGTATGAACTGGCACCAATAGAACCTGGTGCTCTCAAACGGTTATGTTGACCGTGAGTTGTTTGACCTACACCACCAAATCCGTGACGTTTTACAACACCTTGGAAACCTTTACCTTTTGATGTACCAACTACATCAACGAAAGCTGCGTCATTGAAGAAATCAACAGTGATCACGTCACCTGCGTTGTACTCTCCTTCATACTTGAACTCAGCCAAGTGTCTTTGTGGTTCTACTCCTGCTTTTTGGAAATGACCCATTTCTGGTTTGTTCGTATGTTTCTCTTTTTTTGTTTGGAAACCTACCTGAACAGCTTCATAACCGTCTTTGTCTGCAGTTTTAATTTGAGTTACCACACAAGGACCTACTTCGATAACAGTGCATGGAACATTTTTTCCATCGGCACTGAAAACGGATGTCATTCCGATTTTTTTTCCTAATAATCCTGGCATTTCATTAAAAATTTAAATTATCACACTTTGATCTCAACTTCTACACCACTTGGCAACTCTAATTTCATTAGAGCGTCAACAGTTTTAGCTGTAGAGCTATAGATATCAATTAGTCTTTTATAAGTAGAAAGTTCAAACTGCTCTCTTGATTTCTTATTAACGAAAGTAGAGCGGTTTACTGTAAAGATTTTTTTGTGAGTCGGAAGTGGAATTGGACCACTAACAACTGCTCCAGACGCCTTTACTGTCTTAACGATTTTTTCTGCTGATTTATCAACCAACATGTGATCGAAAGACTTCAATTTAATTCTGATTTTTTGGCTCATATCAATGAATATCTATATAATTAATCAAACGCTTTTGATTGTTATTCGGGAAGAATCGGAGACTCTTCCCGAATAATATTTTTTTATAGTAAATCTACTCTACCGTTTACTTCTTTCAATACTTCTTTCGCAGTATTAGCTGAAACAGCATCATAATGAGAGAAAGTCATTGCAGAAGTAGCACGTCCTGAAGTGATTGTACGAAGTGTAGTTACATAACCGAACATTTCAGCAAGTGGAGTTTTCGCTTTAACGATACGAGCACCTGAACGGCTAGTTTCCATACCTTCAACCTGACCACGACGTTTGTTCAAATCCGAAATTACATCACCCATATTCTCTTCCGGAGTAACCACTTCAACTTTCATGATTGGTTCAAGAAGAACAGGAGAAGCTTGTTCACAAGCTTTTTTGAATGCTTGGATTGCACAGATTTCGAAAGATAATTGATCCGAGTCCACATTGTGGTAAGAACCGTCAATCAAAGTAACTTTCAATTGATCTACATTGTAACCAGCTAAAACACCGTTTTTCATTGCAGTCAAGAAACCTTTTTGTACAGAAGGGATAAATTCTTTTGGAATGTTACCACCTTTAACCTCGTCGATGAACTGAAGTTGGCCTTCGAATCCTTCGTCAACTGGCTGAACACGAACAATAATATCCGCGAATTTACCACGACCACCCGATTGTTTTTTGTACACTTCACGAAGTTCAACCGCTTTAGTGATAGCCTCTTTGTAAGATACTTGAGGACGTCCTTGGTTACATTCAACCTTGAACTCACGTCTTAAACGGTCAACAATAATTTCAAGGTGAAGCTCACCCATACCACTAATAACTGTTTGACCAGTTTCTTCGTTAGTAGAAACACGGAAAGTTGGATCCTCTTCAGCAAGTTTTGACAAACCAGTTGAAAGTTTATCAAGATCTTTCTGAGTTTTAGGTTCAATTGCGATACCGATTACTGGATCAGGGAATTCCATTGATTCAAGAACGATTGGAGCCTCTTCAGCACACAATGTATCTCCTGTACGAATATCTTTGAAACCTACACCCGCTCCGATATCACCACAACCGATGAATTCTTTCGGATTTTGTTTATTTGAGTGCATTTGGAATAAGCGAGAAATACGCTCTTTCTTACGAGAACGTGTATTGTACACGTAAGAACCTGCATCCAATTGACCTGAATAAACGCGGAAGAAACATAGACGACCTACGTAAGGGTCAGTAGCAATTTTAAATGCTAAAGCACATAAAGGCTCGTCAGATGAAACTTTACGAACAACCTCGATTTCCGGATTGTCGATATCAGAACCGACAACGATAGGATTATCAAGAGGAGATCCTAAGAATGCACAAACTGCATCAAGCAATTGTTGAACACCTTTATTTTTGAAAGAAGAACCACAAAGCATTGGAACGATCGTCATAGAGATAGCTCCTTTACGAAGTGCTTCAAGAACTTCTTCTTGAGTGATAGTTTCCGGATCTTCGAAGAATTTCTCCATCAATGATTCGTCAAACTCAGCAACAGATTCAAGCATTTTCTCTCTCCACTCCATTACTTCGTCCATCATTTCTGCAGGAATTTCTTCTTCAGAATATTCAGCTCCCATTGTTTCATCGTGCCAGTAGATAGCTTTCATTTTAACAAGGTCAACAATACCTTTGAAAGTTTCTTCTGATCCGATTGGAACTTGAATAGGACATGGATTCGCTCCAAGAACATCTTTAAGCTGACGAACAACTTCAAAGAAGTTAGCTCCAGAACGGTCCATTTTGTTTACATAACCGATACGAGGAACTTCATATTTGTCAGCCTGACGCCAAACTGTTTCAGATTGAGGCTCAACACCACCAACTGCACAGAAAGTAGCAACTGCACCATCCAAAATACGAAGTGAACGCTCTACCTCTACTGTAAAGTCAACGTGACCCGGAGTATCAATAAGGTTGATTTTATATTTATCACCTTTATAGTTCCAAGAAGTTGTTGTAGCAGCAGAAGTAATAGTGATACCTCTTTCTTTCTCTTGTTCCATCCAGTCCATTGTAGCACCACCATCGTGTACTTCACCAATTTTGTGAGAAAGACCAGTATAGAAAAGAATACGCTCAGAAGTCGTAGTTTTACCCGCATCAATGTGCGCCATAATACCAAGATTTCTGGTAAACTTCAGCATATCATCTTTAGCCATCTGTTATATATATTAAGCTTGATTGTAAAAATTGAATTAGAATCTAAAGTGAGCGAACGCACGGTTAGCTTCAGCCATACGGTGCATATCTTCTTTACGCTTATATGAACCACCTTGATTATTGAATGCATCAACGATTTCAGCTGCTAATTTATCAGCCATAGTTTTTCCACCACGTTTGCGTGCATACAAAATAAGGTTCTTCATTGAAATAGATTCTTTACGATCAGGGCGGATTTCCGTAGGAACTTGGAAAGTAGCACCACCCACACGGCGTGATTTAACTTCAACTTGAGGAGTAACGTTTTCTAACGCCTTTTTCCATATTTCGAGAGTAGACAAAGTTTCGTTTGAAAGTTTGTTCTTAACGATTTCTAATGCAGAATAAAAGATTGTATAAGAAATACTCTTTTTTCCGTCATACATTAAGTGGTTAACAAATTTTGTAACCTTAACATCACCAAAGACTGGATCTGGCAATACCAGTCTCTTTTTTGGTTTAGCTTTTCTCATTTTTCTAAAATGTTTTCTTGTTTTTGGTTGCTTTTAATTCACTCTTCAAATCCCCCCGCCGGGTTCATTTACTCAACCTATAGCCTATCAATTAAACACTCAGCTCACGCTGAATATAGATAGCCCTTTAGGCAAATCATACGCGCTAAATTACTTCTTCTTACCTGTTGCTGCCGGAGCTTGACCTGGTTTCGGACGTTTAGCACCATATTTTGAACGTCTTTGAGTTCTTTTGCTCACACCTGCAGTATCTAATGTACCACGAACAATGTGATAACGAACCCCTGGAAGGTCTTTTACACGACCACCACGCACCAAAACGATAGAGTGCTCTTGCAAATTGTGACCTTCTCCCGGAATATAAGCATTTACTTCCTTAGAGTTTGTCAAACGCACTCTGGCAACTTTACGCATAGCAGAGTTTGGTTTCTTTGGAGTTGTAGTATAAACTCTCACACATACACCACGTCTTTGTGGACATGAATCCAATGCAGGAGCTTTACTTTTGTCCTCTAAAGACACTCTACCTTTTCTAACTAACTGTTGAATTGTAGGCATTTCTTTACAACTTTATTAATACTTAGTAATTCTATATTTTTTATCCCTTACTTCTCAGTAATTACATCACATAACACCAAAAACACAGTAGACTAACTACTTAAGCTTCATTACAGGGTGTTACATGCTGAAAATCTGCGCAAAGTTACGAATTAATTTCTAATTATCAAATAACCACACCTTTATTTTGTCAGAATATCAGATAATTACCTTAGATTTAACACTATTCTATTTCCTTAAAGATTTAGCCCATATATAAAGGCTCTCTTTAACATCTATTTTGCGGAAACAGAAAAAATCAATCCCGTTTAAAGATCAAACAAACCTGTAAAAGACAGTTCTTGTTTCTTCTACAAACATACATTAACCTATTGAAACCTACAAGCTTAAAAACATAAACAAAGCTAAAAACACGCATGATTTGATAATATATTATTTTCATAATCAAGCTTCACCTCAAAAGATTTGAGTCATCACTGTGTATTTGAAAGCATCCACCTAAACACATGCAAAAAAAACTGCCATAAATACAAATAAGCAGATAAAAACGATTGTCAACGCTCTATGTCTAAGTATTAATTTTACATCCTGATTGCAGATCTCTAAAAAAGTAGATCTATGCATGAGAATCCAGAAGAAACTTACCCACAAAAAAATTTGAAGTTTTATTTGCAACATTTGCAACACTCACATAAACACATATTATACAG
>JBOFKE010000361.1:0-7448 GCA_051657185.1 Bacteroidales bacterium
TAAATCAAAGAAGTTATCATCGAAGAAGTTGTCTACTCCATCAATGCTTAAGAACACACCGCGAGCCACTTTATCAGAAGTTAATTCAACAATAAAACCTTCAGGTGCTTTTGTTATTTGTTTCGTAATAGTCACTTGCGGGAATTCGATCAGCTTTTGCTTAGTCATATAATAGATATTATCTGCCAGCAATTTGCCTCCCTGATAAAGTTTAGCTACTACAACGACTTCATTGCGTTTTTTGCCGTTCAATGCTTTTTTCAAATCAACCTGAAGAATATTCGTTGATGTATTAGCCGGGATCGTTTTGTTTACTTTTGTCGAATAAACCACTTTTCCGTTCAGATCCATCACTTTCAGATCCAGCGTTGCCGATTCTTTTTTCAAGCGATCAGAAACTACATAGATATTCAGATATTTATCATCAGCAATCGGTGATACCAGAATATCCATAAAGGCTTTACGTGCATAATAGTGCTGCGCCTTCCAACGTCCGTAATAGTCACGGCTGGACCATGAAGCTACCGGCCAACAATCATTATGTTGCCAGAATAATGTCCCCATACAATATGGCATATCTCTGCGATGAGCTTCGATTGCTGTTTTGATCGCATCTCCCTGAAGGATTAGCCCCATGTGAAGGAAAGATTCGAAATCTTTCGGTTCGCGGTATTCATCCAGCAAATAGTTTTTGATGCGTGCATTTGCTTTATCGCCACCACGCTGGTGAGCCATCATTACTTCCGAGAAGATATCCCAATCTTTTGGATCTGAAGCATATTTTTTCACTGACTCAAATTCAGGGAACGACTGGAATCCGTATTCGCTGAAGAAACGTGCACGTGTACGGTTATAGCTGCCTATTGAATCCATAGCATGCCATACTCCCCAGTAGTGAGCATCACCATCTTCACCCAAAGATGCTTTATTTAAATCACCTCCAAACGGAGACGAAGGCCAGTAAAATGTTTCAGGAGCATACTTGTTTACTTCTTCCGGCAAAACAACAAAGTATTGGTTGTATAACTGATTGAAGATCGTATCAGCATACCCGTTCCCAAGTTTTCCGTATTGTTTTTTCCATCCCCAGTTGTGCCATGCATAATGGTTTTCATTATTACCACACCAGATAGCCACTGACGGATGATTGCGAAGACGCTTCACATTATAACCTGCTTCTTCACGAATATTGTCTAACAATTCTCCTTCAGCAGGATAAAGACTACAAGCAAACATGAAATCCTGCCATACTAAAAGACCTTTCTCGTCACACAAATCGTAGAAGATTTTATTTTCATAGATACCCCCACCCCAAATACGAAGCATATTCATATTGGCATCAACAGCATCCTGAATTGTTTTCTCGTATTGAGCATCCGTCACACGTGGTAAAAAGTTATCCTGAGGAATATAGTTTGCACCTTTCATAAATACAGGCACTCCATTTAACTCAAAATAAAAAGATGTTCCTGCTTTATCTTTATCGCGGATCACTTTAATAGAACGTAAGCCGATACGGTCAGACTTAGAATCTATCGTCTGATTTCCTGCAATCAATTTCGTTTCGAAATTATATAAGTGAGGATCACCTAATCCTACAGACCACCAAAGTTCCGGATTTTTAATAACGATTTCTTTCTTAATCAGGTTCTCCCCTTTTTTAAGATCTGCATCGAAAGTCCAGGAACCGGCACCCGGAGCCGAAACTTCCAGCTTCGCTTTACCAGCCTCAGAAGACATCACCGTTACTTCAACATCGACTTTCGCCTCTTTTTTAGTTACGTGTTTTTGTCTGTAATATACATCTTCAATCTTCGCCTCATCCCATGCATCAAAATATACAGGACGCCAGATACCGCTTGTAACCAAACGCGGACCCCAATCCCAACCATAATGATAACCGGCTTTACGCGCAAAGACACTTACTTTTTTATCAAATATCCCCCCGTTCTCGGACTGATCATTTGCACATTCCAGCTGATAAGGAAGTGCATCAAATTTAGGGACATCAATTTTATATGGATTGTGGAAATAAACACGTAACACGTTCGAATCATTTTTCAGAAGTGGCGTTACATCTTTTCTCCATTGACGGAACATATTATCCGCCTTGATAATAAGCGAGTCATTAAGATAAACATCTGCATACGTATCCAGCCCGTCAAAGACCAAATCAATATGTTTTTTGTTTTTAACCTCAGGAGAGATTTCCAATAGTGTTTTGTACTCCCAATCCTCTTTATCTACCCACTGTACACCACGTTCATTAAGTCTGATAAAAGGGTCTTCAATAATACCCTGATCCATTAAATCTGTGTGAACAACACCCGGCACCGTAGCAGGATACCATTTATGACCGCGAACCTGTTTGAATTCCCAGGCTGACTTCAGGGGTGATTCTACGCGCTCTTTGGCAGTTGCCGACAAAGCTAAGAATAAGAGAACTGAACTGAATGTGATAAGTCGTTTCATGCAATGCAGTTAGAAATTAATATTTAGGTTGTGTGGTGTAAAGATACCACCGAAAAACCGTTTGTGCAAATATTTAAGTTTCGGGAGATAAGAAATGGACTATTTCATGTCGTCTGTAAACAAAGTTGTTATAAATTTGCCCGAATTTTGGAACAGGATTTAAAAAAGTAGTCGCAAACATAGCTGATATGTGAATAGAAAAAGCTATATTTAGGCACAGAATATCAAAACAATACTCAGATTTTTAAAATATTATTCTATGAACAACAATAACGAGAAACAAAATATCTTGGATAATCGTTATCTTAGAATGGCACGTATATGGGCAGAAAACTCCTATTGTCAAAGACGCAAAGTAGGAGCATTGATTGTAAAAGACAAGATGATTATTTCGGACGGCTATAACGGTACACCGAGCGGATTCGATAATTTATGTGAAGATGAAACCGGAAAGACAATCCCTTATGTTCTCCATGCGGAGGCAAATGCCATCACAAAAATTGCACGGACCAATAACAGTAGTGACGGTGCGACGCTTTATGTAACAGCAGCACCCTGCATTGAATGCTCAAAACTTATTATTCAGGCAGGGATCATTCGTGTTGTGTACGGAGAAGAGTATCGCCTGACCGATGGTGTGGATCTACTTAAACAAGCAGGTATCGAAGTTCAATGTATGAACATAGACTGAAAACGCTATAATTAATTATGAAGAAAAAAATTTACATTCTTTTTCCAATCTACCTGGCGTTAGCCATTATCTTAGGTATTTATATCGGAAACAAATTCATTTTTACTCCTCATCAGTCGTACAAACAGACCAGTGGCGATGTTAAAATGTCGGCACTATTGGATATAATCCAGAAGAAATATGTAGATAGTATTGCGGTTGACTCATTGGTCGAACAGGCAATTCCAAAAGTAATTGCAGGACTGGATCCTCACTCGGTATATATTCCGGCTAAAGATTTTGAAAATGCAAATGCCGAACTGGAAGGAAGCTTTTCGGGTATCGGAGTACAATTCAGCATACTGAATGATACGGTAACGATCGTAGATGTCGTAAGCGGCGGACCCTCTCAACACATGGGTCTAATGGCCGGGGATCGTATTATCAGCATTAATGATACTGCTTTTGTTGGCAAAAACGTAGTTACGAATGATGCCGTTATGAAAAAACTGCGTGGCCAGAAAGGTACTAAAGTTAAGTTAGGTATTAAACGTAACACATCTAAAACACCGCTTGATTTTACCATTACCCGCGGAGATATCCCTGTTAACAGTATCGACGTAACGTATCAACCGGCACCGGGTGTCGGATTGATTAAAGTCAATAAATTCGGGGCGACGACCTACGATGAATTTATCAGTGCCCTTGCGAAATTAAACAAACAAAAAGTAAACGGCATTATCATTGACCTGCGAGGAAACTCTGGCGGTTATATGGATGCTGCGATTAATATGATTAATGAGTTTTTACCAAAAGACCGGTTAATCGTATATACAGAAGGTAGCAACTCGCCACGTAGTGAGGCCCGTTCGAATGGTTCGGGAACCTTCCAGAATACACCTATCGTTGTACTTATCGACGAATGGTCTGCTTCGGCTAGTGAAATCTTTGCAGGAGCTATTCAGGACAATGATCGTGGTACAATTATCGGACGAAGAAGCTACGGAAAGGGTCTTGTTCAGCAACAAATCCCGTTCTATGACGGATCTGCTTTACGCTTAACAATTGCCCGTTATCACGTTCCGTCGGGCAGATGCATTCAGAAAGAATACGAGCTAGGAAAAAATGATGATTATCAGACTGACATTCTGAATCGTTATATGCACGGTGAATTTGATTCGAAAGACAGTATTAAGGTAAATGAAAGCCTGAAGTATGAGACGCTGAACGGAAGAACGGTTTATGGCGGTGGCGGTATCATGCCGGACATCTTTATTCCTCGTGATACGATTGGTATGAATTCTTATTTCAACCTGGTATTTAACAGAGGTCTGATGTATCAGTTTGCCTTTGCTTATACAGACAAAAACAGAGAAGAGCTGAAGAAGTATAAGGATTACCGCGCATTGGTTTCTCACCTTGACAGCACAACGATTCTTCCTGAATTTGTTGATTTTGCTGAAAAGAAAGGAGTACGCAGAAGACCGTATATGATCGAAGAAGCAGAACCGCTTTTACTGACTCAGCTATATGCTTATACTGCCAGAAATATCTTAGGAGATGATGCTTTTTATCCGATATTCCTGCAAAATGACAAATCAATTCAAGAAGCAGTGAGTCTGATCAATAAGAACAAAACGTTTCCGGAAGTGCCTGTAAAAGCAATAACGGAGACAAATATCGCATCAGACAGTGTTAAAACGCTCAATTAAATCCGATTTAAACAAAAAGAAGCTTATGCAAATCCGGCACATTTTTATATTTTTGTGCCGAATATAAATCTCTTGAATTTATGAAAAAATTGGAACATCTTGTAGCGGAGAAATTATTGAAAGTAAAAGCCGTAAAACTTCAACCTGCAAACCCTTTCACATGGGCTTCGGGATGGAAATCGCCTATTTACTGTGACAATCGTAAAACATTATCTTACACAGAAGTTCGTAACTTCATTCGTACGGAATTGACGAGAACGGTTATGGAACAATTTGCAGAAGTTGATGTAATCGTAGGTGTTGCAACAGGAGCCATCGCTCAAGGTGCATTAGTAGCTGATCAAATGGGATTGCCATTCGGATATGTTCGTTCGGCAGCAAAAGATCACGGGATGACAAACCTTATCGAAGGTGATATCCGTCCGGGTCAGAAAGTAGTCGTAGTAGAAGATCTTATCTCTACAGGCGGAAGCAGCTTGAAAGCTGTAGAAGCTTTACGCCAGGCCGGTTGTGAAGTAGTTGGTATGGTTGCTATCTTTACGTACGATTTCCCGATCGCAAATCAGAAATTCAAAGAGGCAGGTGTACGTTTGCTGACTTTGAGCAATTACAATGCAATCGTTGAAGAAGCATTGAATATTTCTTATATCGCAGCTGATGAAGTAGAAACACTTAAAGAGTGGCGTAAAGATCCTGCTAAATGGGGTTTGGACAAATAAGATAAGAAATAAAAGAAAATAAAAGAAAGAGACTCAAGAGCATAGACAGCGTTCTAAGATCAGCTTTTGAGTCTCTTGTCGTCTAATTGAAAGAATAAAACAACTTATGGAAACATACGTAAGCGAAACAAAAACAATCTACGCTTCAAGCGAATCAATATTCAATAAACTGTCTGATTTATCAAATCTGGAAAAAGTTAAGCACCTGATTCCACAAGATAAAATCAGTGATCTTTGTTTTGACAGAGATTCATGCAGCTTCTCGGTGTCGCCTGTCGGAAAGGTAGGAATCCGCATCGAAGAGCGTGAAGAATTTAAGACTATTAAATTTGGTGCAGACCAGTCTCCACTCCCATTTAATCTTTGGATTCAATTGGTTGAAGTAACTGCTACAGACACAAAAATGCGTATCACGTTGAAAGCTGATATCCCATTCTTACTGAAACCAATGGTTGGCGGAAAACTTAAGGACGGGGTGAATAAAATTGCTGATGCGCTTTCCAGACTACCTTATTAAATCGAACTTATTCTCAATTACGTAAACTATACCAAGATGGCACAGAAGTTATGGCAAAAAGATAAAGAAGTGAATAAAGATATTGAGCGTTTTACAGTCGGCAGAGACCGTGAAATGGATTTGTATCTTGCAAAGTATGATGTATTGGGATCAATGGCACACATCAAGATGCTTGAGTCTATTGAGCTGATCGAAAAAAATGAGCTTCCTGTTCTTTTGGATGCGCTGAAATCGATCTATAAAAAGGCGGAAGATGGAACTTTCGTTATTGAGGACGGAGTAGAAGATGTACATTCACAGGTTGAGCTGATGCTTACACGTGAATTGGGCGATTTAGGTAAAAAGATTCACAGCGGTCGTTCGCGAAACGATCAGGTTCTATTAGACCTGAAGCTTTTCACCCGTACGCAATTGAAAGATATTGCTGAATTAACCGAAACGCTATTTGATACATTAATCGCTCAAAGCGATCGTTATAAAAATGTTCTGATGCCGGGATATACCCATCTGCAAATAGCTATGCCTTCATCTTTTGGCCTATGGTTCGGAGCTTATGCTGAGTCTTTAGCCGATGACCTGCAGTTATTGTTAGCGGCTTATCGTATCTGCAACCGGAATCCTTTAGGATCGGCAGCAGGTTATGGCTCATCATTTCCGCTTAACCGCACAATGACTACTGAACTTCTTGGATTTGATTCAATGAACTACAATGTAGTTTACGCACAAATGGGAAGAGGAAAAATGGAAAGATCCGTTGCTTTTGCGATCGCATCAATAGCCGGGTCTCTTTCTAAACTGGCTTTTGATGCATGTATGTTCAACAGTCAGAATTTCGGGTTCATTAAATTACCCGATGAATACACGACCGGATCAAGCATCATGCCTCATAAGAAAAACCCGGATGTATTCGAATTGACACGTGCCAAATGCAATAAGCTTCAGGCTTTGCCTCAGCAAATCATGATGATCATGAACAACCTGCCTTCAGGCTATTTCAGAGATATGCAGATTATCAAAGAAGTATTCTTACCTGCTTTCGAAGAATTAAAAGACTGTCTGATTATGGTGAATGAGATGATGTCTCTTATGAAAGTCAATGAGCAGATTCTTGATGATGACAAATATTTGCTGATTTTCAGTGTTGAAGAAGTGAATCGCTTAGCACGCGAAGGAATGCCTTTCCGGGATGCTTATAAAAAGGTAGGTATGGATATTGAAAATGGAAATTTCCAACATGACAAATCCATATCACATACGCATGAAGGCAGTATCGGTAATTTATGTAATCAACAAATCAAAGATTTATTTTCAACAACTCTTCAAGAGTTCCATTTCGATAAAGTCACCAATGCTGAGAA
>JBOFKE010000362.1:0-3302 GCA_051657185.1 Bacteroidales bacterium
CACACAACAAGCAAGGTACATGGGTAAAGCTTCATGTAATGCGTGAGGATTCTAATGACGGAACATTAACAGTAAGTGCAAAGGCCTTGACGGGTCCGAATCTGATGATCTCCAAAGTGGCACTCTTAGAGGAGTAGCAAGTGTGAGTTGTGTCGGCGCGATTATTCGATATTGGTGAGTGTTTGCATTAAGAATGTTTCGTTGCCAGATGGAATAGATGATGCGGAGATCTGTCTGATTCAGTATAAAAACAAAGATGCCCGAAGTTTAAATATTCGGGCATCTTTGTTTTTACAGACTAGATATAACAAGTTATTTCAGCCAATCCGGCTCGGCCTTCGGAGGATTTGTCTATTATAACTCGCAGATATTTAATTTCCTTATTCAACTGCACAGGTTTGAATTCCCAGCCAGTACACTCTGTTGCATAAAATGGGGTCCAGATTATGCCGTCCTCGGATGTTTCTACCCGATGCAGGTAAGAGGAGCTGTCCTTTTGGAATCGAACACGTGTTGCGGTTATGTTTTGTTTCTCATTTAGTTCCAGAGTGATGGTTTGTGGAAATTGATCAGTACCTGCGATCCACCACGAGAAATCGTCATTGTCAATTAATTGTTGAGGTTCATATCCTTTTTGGTGAGAAGTGACCGTAACTTCTTTTATACTTGCTTTCTCTCTTGACAGAATCTGTTTGTCCCAACGAGTCGGTTTCACGACAACATGATCTTCTTCATTTCCACTGAAACGGGCATGCGTTCCATCTGCAAGAGAATTTCCGTTATAGGGATAAGACATAATTTCTGTTTTTCCGCTTTTTAGATTCGGTGCGTGAGCGGCAATCTTTATTTTGCCGGCTTTTTTTGAACAACGGATAAATGCAAATCCGATTCCTCCTTCGACTTTTTGAGGATTTATGCCAATACGTCTGATTTGATCTCCTACAAGAGTACCTTCTCCCGAAACTTCAATTTCTATTTGAGTATCCGAATCTTTTATTACACTACCGTTTTTGTCGCATATTTTGAAATATACAGGGATAAGATCACTACCGTCAGCGATGGGCCGGATTGGGTGATCAGGGATATGTATATCAATAAATTGAGCTGTTTCAGGGGTGTGTATTTTATGGAGAATAACTTCATTTCCTCCGATATATCCGATTGCTTTTAATTCGCCAGCTTCATAACTCTCAGCATTAAACACAAAGCAGGGGCTTCCTCCTTTTTCAACAGTCCATTTGTATCTTTCTTTCTCATCTTCCCGGCTTTTACGTCCGATCAACTTCCCGTTTCTGAACAGAGCAACCTCGTCACAGTTTGAATAAACCGGGATTTCAGTAGTTGATGTAATTGATTGGGGTGAATCATTATCTGATCCGATGTAAATCATAGGACCACTGTAAAGTCTCTTTTGTGAAACTGAATGCGGACGCATACTTTGCATCATGAAATAGCTTTGTTTCGGGTATCGGTTTACATCGACCACGCCACAAAACATAGTTTCTTCTTCTGCTCCCCGAGCATAATCGTTATAGCTCCACAAAAAATGTCCTCCCATATTCGGGTTTGCATCTAACATGCACCAGTCAAAATAGCCTTCACCATTAAGTTGTTTATATCTTCCGCGACATTGGCGGTATTGCTCATCGCTGCTCTCATCTAAGCGAACACGCGGTTTCTCACCCACGCCATCACCCCATTCTCTTGTGAACAAAGGTTTCAGATTGAGTTGATCTTCAGCATAATTACTCATGACGTTTCCATCCTTCGGATAATTGGATACTTGTTTGTAAAAAACATCATAATAAGGCAATGTCTGTTCGTGACTTAAATAATCTCCTGAGGTGTAAAACTGATCACCCGGATATTCTTCATGAGCAGCTTTATTTATTCTTTCGACTACTGATAGGGGATAGTGGGTTTCATTTAAAGCTGTTTCCCATAGAATTACAGACGGATTGTTCCTGTCCCGTCGAATCATTTGACGGGTTACTTGTTCGAGACGTTCAGTGAAAATGGAGTCATGATTGAAATATTGCCATCCCGGAACACAGTTTACAACCAGTAAACCATGCTTGTCACAAGCTTTAATGAATGCAGGGTCGTGAGGATAGTGTGCAGCGCGAACGGCATTATATCCACCTCGCTTCATATCTATTACATCACGTTCTTGCATAGAGTTGGGCGCGGCATCACCGATATGTGGAAAGGATTGATGCCTGTTAGCACCGATCAGATAAAGTTGCTCTCCGTTTATAGAGAATCCGTTTTCTTTTGAGAAATGAATGTTTCGGATGCCAATTTCTTCTGTTTTTTGATCAATAATCTTATTATCAGCAATAACAGAAACTTCAAGGGTATATAGATAAGGATTATATGGATGCCATAAACGTGGATTCCGGACCTTCAGTTTTTGTATTAATGTGATATCTTTTTGGCTGGATAAATCGACAGAAGTATCTTTTTGAACAATTACTTTGCCTTTCTTGCTTTTTAATACCGTCTTAAGAAGAATGGACTCAGACGTACTGCGGCCATTAAACAGATTGGTCTTTACGTCTATTTCTGCCAATGATTTATTGACCGTCGGGTAGGTAACAAAAATTCCCCGATCGTTATTAGAAGTCGATTCCAAAGGATCAGTAATGCGCAGAGGATCGGTTATGATCATTTTTACATCCCGATAAATCCCGCTGTAGTAATAAAAATCCAATCGATCCTGCGGTTTGGCCGGAGGAGTCAAAGGATCATATTCAGCAGATACTCGAACTGCAAGCACATTGTTTTCATCGTTCCATTTCAGGTATTTAGTCAGATCAGTGACAAAGCCCATATAGCCTCCGGCGTGCTGAGTTAATTTGTGTCCGTTGAGATAGACGTCACAATTAGTCATGACTCCCTCAAAAGCTACAGAAATATGTTTCCCTTTGTAGGATTCAGGTAGTTTAAAATAGCGTCGGTACCAGCCAATCCCATCATAGATGATATTCCCTCCGCAATGTTTTTTTTCCAATTGCATAACATGGGGTAGTGTACTGGCTATCCAGTCTGAATCGTTCAAGTCGATACGTTCGCCACCAGTTGTATCGCCCCGCAAAAAGGCCCAATCGGAATTCATATTAAGCTCAATACGTGATTCCCGCTGGCAGGACAGTAGTATTAAAATTGACATGGCGGCAATAAAAAGATGTGTAATTCTGGTTTTATTCATCAGTGTGTTAAATGTTTTTCACTTGATTCTCGTTTTAATCAAATGCAGGTTAATTTAATAATTGGTCGATATATGTCAGACCCGTGCTGTT
>JBOFKE010000363.1:0-2330 GCA_051657185.1 Bacteroidales bacterium
TTCATCCCTTCTAATCGAACTATTGAATAAATTATCATATTTCTTCAAACAGGCAATTTTTGCTGACTTTTTGCATTTTCCTAATCGCTCAGATTGCGATATCCCATCCATCCCGAAAGATTGTTACGGATACGCCCTGTATAATAAATTTCATAAAACATTGAAAATCAGCAACAAAGTTTTATTCGGAAAAATAACACGTATTTTGCCCGGTTTTAATACGTATCTCGTCGCTTTTATATACGTATATAAGCAAAAAAACAAAGGGCGAAAATTTTAAAAGATACCGTTAAATTTCAAAGATATACCGTATAATTCTGAAGATACGGTGTATCGCTGAAAAACTAACGGCATTCCGTCCGAAAATTGATATTACAGCGTTAAAAATGCCCGATCAAACAATCAGAATCATCTGAAGTTTTATTAAAAACAGAGAGGTCTGAAATTTATCATTTTGCTAGAATATCACATCATTCTCTGACACCATACAGATTCTTCCGATCTTAAAATAAGAAATAAAAAAGGCTGCCTGAGTTTTCAGACAGCCTTTTTTATTTGTATTAATATTGTTCCGATTCGTTCGGGAAATCTTCTGACTTCACATCATTGATATAATTACCAACTGCGTCGATAATTACATCATGAAGATTAGCATAACGACGCAAGAAGCGAGGAGAAAAATCTTTGTTGATTCCTAACATATCGTGCATTACCAGCACTTGCCCATCAACACCTGAACCAGCTCCGATACCAATTACCGGTATCGTCAACTCATCCGCTACACGCTTAGCCAACTCTGCAGGTATCTTCTCAAGAACTAATGCAAAACATCCGATTTCCTGAAGTAAACGAGCATCGTCAATCAGTTTCTGAGCTTCAGCCTCTTCTTTTGCCCGTACCGTGTAGGTACCAAATTTATTAATAGACTGAGGAGTAAGTCCCAGATGTCCCATTACCGGTATTCCGGCACAAAGGATACGCTCGATAGACTCACGGATTTCAGCTCCACCTTCCATCTTCACACAATCAGCATGTGTTTCTTTCATGATTCTGATAGCCGAAGCTAAAGCCTCTTTGGAGTTCCCCTGGTAAGTACCAAAAGGCATATCAACAACAACAAGAGCTCGGTTAACAGCTCGCATCACCGATTTACCATGATAGATCATCTGATCTAAAGTAATCGGCAAAGTCGTAACGTTTCCGGCCATCACATTCGATGCAGAGTCACCTACAAGGATCACATCGATTCCCGCTTTATCAATCAATGTAGCCATAGAATAATCATAGGCTGTCAGCATTGATATTTTCTCGCCACGTCTTTTCATTTCAATCAGACGATGTGTTGTTACCTTTCTTGTATTCGGAGTATGAACTGACATAATAAATGAGTCTAATTTGTAATATAAATAATTATATAGTTATACGTTGAGCTCACTCAACGATTCGTTTAGATCTTTAAGAAATAATTGAATATCTTCCTCTGTTGTATCCCATGAAGTAACAAAACGTACCGTTTCATTCACCTCATCCCATACATAAAAGAAGTGCTTTTCCTGCAACTTCTCCGATAATATTTTCGGCATTTTTACTAATAAAATATTAGCATCGGGAGATTGCACAAACGAACAACAGCCTGTAGCCAGTAAGCCCTCGCGAAGAATCTGAGCCATTTTGTTGGCATGCGATGCATTGGTCAGCCAAAGGTTCTGACGTAAATAAGGAATAAACTGACAAGAAGCGTAACGCATCTTTGAGAATAATTGCGCAGCTTGTTTACGATGAAACCTTAAGTCGGCCGTTAACTCAGGTCGGAAAGATATGACAGCCTCCCCCATCATCATCCCGTTTTTTGTTCCGCCGAAACTAAGAATATCCACACCGCAATCGACCGTTATTTCTTTTAATGTTTTCCCCAAAGCTGCTGCTGCATTATGGATACGGGCTCCATCCATGTGTAAATACATACCATAAGGATGAATTAAATCAGCAATCGCTTTAATTTCTTCAGCCGTATATACAGTGCCCCATTCGGTACATTGAGAGATATACACCAACTTAGGCTGAGAATGATGCTGATCGCCAAACCCTTGTAGTTTCGGGCGTATTAACTCAGGCGTTAGCTTGCCATCCGGAGTCTGAATTGGAAGAAACAAACAACCCGAAGCCTTTGAAGGTGCTCCACATTCATCGCAAACAATGTGAGCTGCATCGGTACAGATCACAGAATGAAACGATCGCGTGCAGGCATTTATGGAAACTACATTTGCTCCTGTTCCGTTAAAAACGAAAAAAGCAGATGCATTTTCGCCAAACTGAAGCTTTATCTCCTG
>JBOFKE010000364.1:0-7608 GCA_051657185.1 Bacteroidales bacterium
ACAGAATACCTATCTGAATGCATTAAACAATTACATTCAAAGTAAATACAGCTTCTGGTTTAATCGCAAAATGATTGATGTTTATATGGGTAACGAAATAAATAATTGACAACAATGAAAAAGAAAATTAGCATAATCATCGCTATACTTTTAGCGATCGCAGGCTGTGTCTGGTTCTTCGGATTTGCTAAACCGAAAGAGGCTTATGCACTGCGAACCTCTAACCCTCAGGAGGGCGAACTTGAATTAAGCGTAACGGCGAGCGGAAATATACAACCTGTGACTAAAGTCGAAGTCGGAACGCAGGTATCGGGTATTGTTACTAAGATATATGTAGATTTTAATTCTCAGGTAAATGAAGGCCAACTTCTGGCTGAATTAGATAAAGCAACCTTAAGCGAGCGGGTCAGACAAGCTAAGGCTTCTTTCGAAAATGCCGAAAGCGATCTGAAACTTGCTACATTGAGCTATGAGCGTACGCAATCTTTGTATGATCAGAAAGCTTCAACGCCTGCTTCGTTGGAAGAGGCTGAGAACCGTCTGGCTAATGCACGCGGTAAGGTAGTCACAACAAAAGCTGATTATCAGCAGGCTTTAGTTAACCTGTCTTATGCCGAAATTTATTCACCTATCTCAGGGCGTGTTCTGAACAGGGCTGTTGACGAAGGTCAGACTGTCGCTGCATCTTTTAATACACCAACCCTTTTCACGATAGCCAATGACCTGACTAAAATGCAGGTAGAAGCGAATGTGGATGAAGCGGACATAGGTCGAATTAAAGTTGGACAAAAAGCTATCTTCGATGTCGATACGTATCCGGGAGAAGTCTTTCATGGCACTGTTTCTCAAATCCGCCTCGAACCTACTGTATCAGCGAATGTCGTTACTTATACGGTTATTATTGATGCACCGAATCCCGATGAGAAACTATTCCCGGGAATGACTGCCAATACGACTATTACGACTCAGTCATCCCGTGGAATAATAGTTCCTGCTGAAGCTCTTTACTTCAATCCGGATCCGGAGAAAATACGCGAGACCATCCTGGCTTCAGATAAAGATAAGAATAGCGAAGGTGGCAATCGAATCTGGGTGAGAGCACAAAACAGTATCAGACCGGTGAGTGTCAATGTTGGCGAATCCGACGGAGTCAATACAATTATCAAGTCCGGTATTCAAGGTAATGATGAAATTATTTTAGGTATCGAAGCCATAGACCCTAAATCAAAAACTGAAGGAAGCAGCTTTTTCCCGAAACCGCCTAAAGGAGGTCCGGGAGGCGGACCGGGTGCTATGATGCATTAATGCTGACTAATTATTAAGGAGAGAACCAATGAAACATGATGTTTTAAAAATAGAACAATTAACCCGTACTTTCGAAATGGGTAGTGAGAAAGTTCATGCTTTACGCGGTATTTCATTTTCGGTTAATGAGGGCGAATTTGTTTCCATTATGGGTACGAGCGGATCGGGAAAAAGTACTTTGCTTAACATTCTCGGGTGTCTGGATAAGCCCACTACCGGAGAATATTATATCGATGGAGTTGCTGTCTCAGAACAAAACGATCAGGCCTTGTCATTGCTCCGGAATCGGAAACTGGGCTTTGTCTTCCAATCCTATAACCTGCTACCCCGCACGTCTGCTGTCGAACAGGTTGAGCTACCTTTGCTGTATAATCCCTCAATCGGATCCAAAGAACGTAAAGAGCGGGCTAAGTTTGCTCTCGAACAAGTAGGATTGCAAGACAGAATGAGCCATTTTCCGAATCAACTGAGCGGGGGCCAACAACAGCGGGTCGCTATTGCCCGCGCATTGGTAAACGACCCTGTGATGATCTTAGCCGACGAAGCAACGGGAAATCTGGATACAAGAACTTCGTATGAAGTTATGTCGCTTTTCCAGGAGCTCAACGCACAGGGTAAGACTATCTGTTTCGTTACACACGAACCGGATATCGCCAATTTTACTTCCAGATCCATTCGTTTGAAGGACGGATTGATTATCTGTGATACATCTGTTACAACCCAAAGTGCGGCTTTAGCTCTAGCCGGACTTCCAAAGAATCAGGACTATGAAATGGTATAACTATATAAACATCGCTTATCGGGCATTACTACGTAACAAAACCCGTGCTTTCCTTACGATGCTGGGGATTATTATTGGTATTGCATCCGTCATTGCTGTTGTATCACTTGGCTCTGCCTCGACCAACAATATCCGTAGTGAGATTGCATCTACAGGGACCAATATGATATTCATCTCTCCGGCACAACAACAAAGAGGCGGTATCAATATGGGTGCCGGTGATGCAAAATCTCTGACAGCTTCGGATCTGAAAGCTCTGAAACAGGAGTGTCGGTTAATAACGAATGTATCTCCTTCTGTGAATGTGAGCGGACAATTGGTAGCAGGCACAAACAATACGCCAACTTCGCTTAACGGAGTTGACGTTACCTTTCAGAATATTCGCGATCTGAAGGTTCAGAAAGGTATTTTCTTTTCAGAAAGTGATGTCGAGACCGCTGCAAAAGTATGTGTTATCGGTAAAACAATTGTCGATAAACTTTTTCCGGACGGAAGTGATCCTATTGGTAAAACCATACGTTTTAAAAATATACCTTTGAAAGTAATCGGTATTTTGGAAGAACGTGGACAGAACGGAATGGGTCAAGATCAGGATAATGTCGTGTACCTCCCCTATTCGACCGTACAGAAACGTATGCTCGCCATCACGCACTACAATTCAATCTTTGCCAGTGCAGTTTCGGAAGAAGAATCCGAAAATGCCGTGACAGAAATCAAATCCGTAATGCGCCGGGCTCATAAACTGAAACCCTCGGATACGGATGATTTCGATATCTTTACTCAAGCTGAAATGCTCTCGATGGTTTCGAACGTTACAGGTATGCTGACAGCTCTGCTGGCTTCGGTTGCAGCCATCTCTCTGCTTGTAGGGGGTATCGGTATCATGAATATCATGTATGTCACCGTGACAGAGCGCACCAAAGAGATCGGGCTGCGCATGTCAATCGGTGCACAAAAACAATTTGTACTGATGCAGTTTCTGTCCGAATCGATTATTCTTTCGTTAATTGGCGGAGTTTTAGGCATTTTGTTAGGTATTATCGTTAGCTATCTGGTATCTTTGTTTCTGAACTGGGAGTTCGTTCTGAATGTCGGTTCAATCATTTTAGCTTTCGGAGTTTGCTTTATCGAAGGGATATTCTTTGGCTGGTATCCGGCTAAAAAAGCATCTCTACTGGATCCAATTGTAGCATTAAGATATGAATAACAAATCAAATAAAATACTCGAAATCGCTATCCATGCTTCCGTATGGATCGGATTTTTGACTATGCCCTATATTCTGGCATGTGCCACCGGCTCTCCTTATCCTCCGTTTGATTTGGGTGCGCTGGCAATGCCCTTACAGGTTATCTTTATTTTCTATTTTAATTACCTCCTGCTGATCAGGAAATTTTTATTCCGCAAACGTATTGGTCAGTTCATTGGCATGAATTTACTCGTGATTGTAACGCTGACTTATGCTATAGGTTATCTTCATTACATGGCTGGTCCACCTATGCAGCATCCCGAAGAAACAGGACATCCGGGAAGTCCTTTTATCCGATCCTTTTTCATGGTTCTGGTACAATGTTTCTTTGTCGGATTAAGCGTCGCTGTGAAAGTTACGGGACAATGGTATGCTGAACAAAAAAGAGTTCAGGAGTTGGAGAAAGCCAAAGCTGAAGCTGAACTTCAGGAACTCAAAAATCAACTAAACCCTCATTTCTTATTTAATTCCCTGAATAACATATATGCATTAGTAGATCTGGATAAGGACAAAGCGCAGGTATCAATTATCAGTCTGTGCGAGATGTTGCGCTATCAGTTATACGAGGCAAACCGCGAAACAATCTCTTTAGATAAGGAGATCGAATTTGTCCGGAATTACTGCGATCTGATGCGTTTGCGTTTACCACGGCAAGTTTCACTCGAACTGGATCTTGAAGACAACGATACTAAAAGACAAATTGCCCCTCTGCTGTTTATTACACTTGTGGAAAATGCCTTCAAGCACGGGGTCAGTCAAAGTAAGCCATCTCATATTTCCATTCGTATTTATTGTGAATACGACAATATAATATGTTATGTCCGTAATACGAATTTCCCTAAAACCGATCTTGACCGTAGCGGATCAGGTATCGGGTTGGATAATCTCAAACGACGTTTGGAGCTTCTCTATCCGGACAGGTATCAGTTCCAGAATCAGTTAATAGGTAACGAGTATATTTCACTTTTAATCATTCGTGCAGAAAAATGATCCGATGTGTAATTGTTGATGACGAGCCGTTGGCTGTCTCTATACTGGAATCTTATGTAAACAAAACACCGTCTCTTGAGTTAGTCGGTAGTTTCACTAATGCGTTTGAAGCACTTTCTTTTCTTCAAACCGAAAAAGTCGATTTGTTGTTTCTGGACATTCAGATGCCTGAAATAACGGGACTGGAACTCGCTGCCAGCATCGATGCTTTTACGACGAAGATTATTTTCACTACGGCTTTTAATCAATATGCCTTAGAAGGATTTCGCGTAGATGCACTGGATTATTTATTGAAACCAATCAGTTATCCCCATTTTCTGAAAGCAGTCAAAAAGGTACAACGATACAGTGAAGCTAAAAGTGAAACGGATCTTTTCCTCATTGTTAAATCAGATTATCGTGTCCTGAAAATCAGTTATAGCGATATTCTGTATATTGAATCATTGCGTGATTACGTATTAATCGCTCTAGAAGATGGCAGTGAAATAAAAACTTTGTCAACATTAAAGGCCATCGAGTCCAATATTTCCTCTCCTCCTTTCTACCGCGTACACCGCTCATTTCTGGTAAATCTCGGTAAAGTAAAAGTAATGGAGCGAAATTGTATTGTATTTGGAAAAAAACTCATTCCTATATCCGAATCGTATCGGGAAGCTATACTGAATATTATTCAGATGTGATTCAAATTTCTTTTTTCTGTTTTTCTAGCAAACTCAATGCCTCCTGAATGATCGGTTCAGGATAAGCATTGAGTTGCAATATCCTGATCGCATTCCGTGTCGTCAGAACTCCTTTTTTCAGTTTATAGAAGGAGTTTTTGAAGGCCATAAGATTTGGATTGTCATTAAAATTATTGCGGCAAGATAGTTATTAAAAATAAGGAATAACTGATTTTGAAAAATATAAAAACACAACGGAGAGACTATACCTTTTCGTAAATAGCCCCTCCGTTTTTATCTTCAGATGCTCATCTAAATAATAGAATTTGCTTTTGTGAATTCGATAATTTCATCAATATAACCAAAGGCAAGCGATGTTACCGTATCTGCACATCCGTAGTAGATAGCAATACGACCGGTCTCCGAATCATGAATCGCAGCACAAGGGAAAGTGACGTTCGGCACATCACCCATACATTCGTAAGTAGTTTGCGGCGTTATCAGATACGGACCGCTTCTGTACTTCACTTTCCACGGTTGTTCCAAATCAAGCAATGCCGATCCGAATGCGTATACGAAACCGTTGCACGAATTCAACACCCCGTGATAGATCAGTAACCAACCCTCGGAGGTCTCAATCGGAATCGGTCCTGCCCCGATCTTTGTACACTGCCATGCACTGTCCTCAAACGGTGCCGGTGACATAACGTGGCGGTGTCTGCCCCAATATTCCAGATCCGGTGATTCACTGTAGAAGATATCACCGAACGGCGTATGACCGTTATCACTCGGGCGACTCAGCATCGCAAAGTTTCCGTTTATCTTTTTAGGGAACATCACCCCGTTACGATTAAACGGAAGGAATGCATTTTCCAGCTGATGGAAAGTTTTGAAATCAAACGTATAAGCTACGCCGATCGTAGGTCCGTGATATCCGTTACACCAGGTCACATAGTAGCGATCCTCGATAAAACACACACGTGGATCGTATCCGTACACCCATTCTCCGATTTCCGGATCGTTGCATTCAAATTTCAAAGGTTGTTCCTCGATTTTCCAGTCTATCCCGTTATCGCTGAATCCTACGTGCAAACGCATACGTCTGTTCGTATCGTCACAACGGAATACACCTGCATATCCCGAACCGAACGGAACAACGGCACTGTTAAATATACTGTTCGAGGTTGGCAACAGATTACGGGGAATAATCGGATTATTAGAATAACGCCATACGACTTCTTTTGACCCTTCCGGTCTTGCTTGCCAGGGCATATCCTTCATAGGTGCTCCTGCAATTTTCAATTTATTATTCATCTTGATATCTAATTATTTAGAAACTGTGTGTGTACTAATTGGCTAAAACCGAATCTTTTTCTTCATCCTCTTCAGCCTGATCGGCAGGTGTTTCTCTGAACGGGATAAAATAAGCTAACAGAAATGCAGGTATCGCAGGCAGCAATGCAAGCATAAAAAACTCTCTGTAACCGGTCATATCACTCAGATACCCGCTGATCATCCCCGGCAGCATAACGCCGAGATTCATGATTCCCGAAGCGAAAGCATAATGCGCCATCTGATGCTCTCCTGCCGCCACCTGCTGCATCATAAACAGGATCAGACCTACAAACCCGAATCCGTAACCGAAATATTCAAGTACGATACCTGAACTGATCAGAAACAAACTTGTCGGCTGATAGATAGCAAACAGGGCATAAACAGCAAACGGGATGTTGAAGATCAGACAAAGCGAGAAGAGTGTTTTCCTGAGTCCGAAACGAGCTATATAATAGCCCGATAAAAAAGAGCCCAGAATAAAAGCTCCTGCCCCGAATGATCCGTAATAGAGTCCTATCTCCTGTTCCGTCAGCCCCAATCCCTGATTTTCTACCGGTGCTGCTAGAAACAGAGGTACAATCTTGATGACGAACCCTTCGGCAAAACGATACAGGATAATGAACAGGATGTAGAGCCAGATATATTTTTTGGCAAAGAAGCTTTGTATCACTTCCCACAGATTTTTCATACTCTCACGGTAAGTCGTTGTGACTTTTCCGGTTTGCTTATCCACCGGCAAAACCCGTATATGGTATATACCAAGCAGCAACATCAGCACACTGCAACACGACATGATAATCATCCAGGTATTCAGTGTCCCGACCGAAGCTTTCAAAGCTCCTGCCAGATAGACCAGCCCACCCGTTGCCGTCACTTTTGCCAGATTGTAAAACGCTCCCTGCCAGCCGATATACTCTGCTTGCCGGTTCGTATCGAGCAAATTCATATACACCCCGTCTGCCGCTACATCATGCGTTGCTCCACTGAAAGCAACCACTGCCAGTATGGCAATCGTGTAATCAAAAAAGTCGGGTAAGCGCAACGACATGGCTACCAGTCCGAACAATACGCCCGTGGTAAGCTGTGTGAGTACGACAAAAAATTTCTTGGTTTTATACATCTCTAAAAGTGGACTCCAGAGAGGTTTCAAAGTCCAGGGCAACATGATCAGTGAGGTCCAGAACGCGATTTTTGTATCCGAGATACCCAACCCTCTGAACATCAGCACGACGACCATATTCAATATAACAAAAGGAAGACCCATGGCAAAATAGAGCGATGGGACCCATTG
>JBOFKE010000365.1:0-6412 GCA_051657185.1 Bacteroidales bacterium
CAATACTCCGTTTTTGCTTCTGTAGCAAGAGGATACAAGGCCGGAGGATTCAATATGCAGATGTTCTCGGATATTCTCCGGTATAAACTTATGAACTCTATGCCGGGAAGTAAGCCAATTGAAATCCCGATCAAGGATGCCATTACTTATAAACCGGAATATAACTGGAGTTATGAAATCGGATTCAAAAGCGAACCGATCAAGAACAAACTCTTTGTTGATGCGGCTGTGTTCTGCATTGATAGCAAAGATCAGCAAATTGTTCAATTCGCTCCTACAGGGTTTGGGCGTATGGCAAAAAATGCGGGTAAAGCTAGAAGTATTGGAGTTGAACTTTCAGCACGCGCAGAATTGTTAAGCAACTGGTGGGTTTATGGTACTTATGGATACACTCATGCTACTTTTACACATTACAAAGATTCAGCTAAAGTAAACAATGAAGTTGTGCCTATTGATTATAAAGGTAAATATGTACCAATGGTACCTAAACATACAATGTCTATAGGAATGAGTTATACCAAAGGACTGAATACATTACTGCTGGATCGTATCAGCGGAAATATTCAGTTACGGGGTAGCGGTGAAATCTACTGGACGGAGGATAATAAACGCTCTCAACCTTTTTATACAACCTGCGATGCAAAAGTATCGTTGCATAAAAAAGTCGTTCGTTTAGATATCTGGGCCAAAAATATATTCAACAAGCAGTATCAGACATTCTATTTCGAAAGCATGGGAAGACCTTTTGCTCAATTAGGTAAGCCATTTGAAATCGGAGCTGATGTAATTGTTTCATTCTAAAACGACAAAATGACTATACTGCATCATAAATGCAACAAGGGGGAATTCCGATTGGAATTCCCCCTTGTTTTTGTTCTTAATATTTATAACTGATAGCACGGTTAGGCAAGAATAGCAGCAGTATCAGCAGCGATCATAAATTCCTCATCTGTAGGAATAACCACTACTTTTACTTTCGATTCTGGTTTGCTCAACAAAGCTTCTTCTCCACGAAGACCTTCGTTCTTTTCAAAATCAAAGTCAATACCCATAAACTCCAGTCCTTTACAAACTGCAGCACGAGTCGAACATTGATTTTCACCTACACCACCTGTAAATACGATAACGTCAACTCCTTCCAAAGCTGCGGCATACGAACCTACATATTTTTTAATGCGATAATCATACATTTCTAATGTCAATTTCGCACGTTCATTTCCTTTCTCGATCGCATCGTTCAATTCACGCATATCAGAAGATACACCTGACAAACCTGCAACACCTGATTGTTTATTAACCAAGTTAGAAACACCTGATGCATTCAAGCCTTCTTTCTCCATTAAGAAAGTCAGAACACCTGCATCGATATCACCTGAACGTGTACCCATCAAAAGACCCTCTACCGGAGTGAATCCCATTGATGTATCAACACTTTTACCATCTTTAATCGCTGCTATAGAAGCACCGTTACCGATATGGCAAGTGATGATTTTCTGATCTTCATAATTAAGACCTAAGAAATCACACGCACGTTTCGAAACATAGCGATGGCTTGTACCATGGAAACCATAGCGACGGATCGCATATTTTTCATATAATTCATACGGAATACCATATAAATAAGCATGTTTAGGCATAGTTTGGTGGAAAGCTGTATCAAATACACCAACCTGAGGTAGGTTTGGCATCAACTCTTTTACAGCGTAAATACCCTTCAGGTTTGGCGGATTATGTAAAGGAGCTACCTCGATACACTCAACCATTTTTTCGATTACTTCATCCGTAATCAAAACACTTGAGTTAAATTTTTCACCACCGTGAACAACACGATGACCTACAGCATCAATTTCATCTAAGGATTTAATACATCCGTGCTCTTCACTTTGAAGCACATTTAGAATTAACTGAACCGCTTTTTGGTGTTCCAGAATTTCATCTTCGATAATAACTTTCTCGCCGTCAGGCTTCGTTAATTTCAAGAATGAACCTTTTAAACCAATTTTTTCGATACCTCCCTGAGCAAGAACTTCTTTCGAGTCCATATTAATGAACTTATACTTTACAGAAGAACTTCCACAATTTAACACTAAAATTTTCATTTCTATTATTATGGCTAAATAATGAGGCAAGACCTTATGGCGTAGCCTCACCTCATTATCGTTGAATTTTTTATTTTGACGCTTTAATTCCAATTGCCTGATTAGCTGTAATAGCTACCATTGCATAAATATCTTCTGCCGAACATCCACGAGATAAATCGTTGATCGGAGCTGCAATACCTTGCAAAATCGGACCTACAGCCTCTGCACCTGCAATACGCTGTACAAGTTTGTATGAAATATTACCAACTTCCAAAGTAGGGAACACCAATACATTCGCATTACCTGCGATCTCACTACCCGGAGCTTTGCTTTGTCCTACCTGAGGAACGATCGCAGCATCAGCCTGCAACTCACCTTCGATCATTAAAGAAGGATCAAGTTCTTTAGCCAGGCGTGTTGCTTCGACAACTTTATCTACCATCTCGTGTTTCGCACTACCTTTTGTAGAGAAACTCAACATAGCAATTTTAGGTTCGAAACCTGCAATTGCACGTGTTGTATGACCTGTTGAAACTGCAATCTGAGCTAGTTCAGCAGCTGTCGGATTTGGGTGAACAGCACAATCAGCAAAAACCATCACGCCTTCATGTCCCCATTTCTTATCTTGCATAAACATCAGGAAAGCTCCTGAAACCACGCTGATACCCGGAAGTGTTTTCACGATCTGGAATGCCGGGCGTAACACATTACCTGTTGTATTTTGCGCACCTGCAACCTCTCCGTCTGCATCTCCGTTTTTGATCATCAAACAAGCCAGATACAATGGATCTTCAGTCAATTTCGCAGCTTGCTCTATTGTCATGCCTTTGCTTTTGCGAAGTTCAAAAAGAAGATTCGTATAAACCTCTTTTTTATCATGACTGGCTGGATCAACAATAGTCGCTTTAGCAATATGATTCAACTGGTTAGCTGCTGCTAAAGTGGCGATCTCATCCGGATTACCGATTAAGATAATCTCTGCAATACCATCTGCTAATAGTTTATCAGCAGCTTTAAGGGTACGTTCCTCTGTTCCCTCTGGTAGCACGATGCGTTGCTTATCTGCTTTTGCACGTGCATAGATCTGATTCATTATGTCCATTGTATATCTATGTTTAATCTTTAATATCTTGAGAAGATAAAGAAGCCGGAAAAACAGTATTCATCCGAATTCGGCTACAAAAATAGTATTTTTGCAACATTCAGATAGCAATTTACGAGAAAAAAAATCATCTTTAGATTGCAAAAGAGAGAGGTAAGCAATCAATTGAGCTGTGAAAGATAAAATACATATCAATTTTTTCACTTTATAGCTCATTCTGCAAACATTCTTATTACAATCTTCATTTTTCCATATCAAATTGCAAAATCATAATTAAATATAAATTCATATTCCGGCTTTTGATCTGTAAATAAAGAACTTATTCAATTGAATATATAACATCTTTAGTCAAAAACTTGTTCTGTATATTTGAACTTCATTTATGAAAGTTGCATCCCTTTTTATAATCAGTGATCCTGTATATGATTATATTATTCTTTATTAGAAATTTACTCATACATTTAGTGTACGATTCATATATTTATCATTTATTTGTAAGAGCATTTAATCCATTTGCATTTACCTGTTACAGAGGGACTGTCAAATGAAATAATTTCACTTCCCATCTCCTCTGTAATGAACCGTTCAGAGATTGACTGCGTTATAGATACAGTCAATCGGTTTCGTGAATAAGAATTTATAAATCTAATGATTATGGCACAAAATATTCATCCCGAAAATGACAAAAAGTACATCGGTCTGACTGTTAATGAGGGCATTGTTTCCCCACCGACTGTCAATCCTTATTTGCATAAAACACGCAAAAGAAGAAAACAATACACAGCTTCTGAATTTGTAGAAGGCATACTGAAAGGAGACCGGACCATCTTAAGTCAGGCTGTCACTCTAGTGGAAAGTGCAAACTACGAACATCAGCTGATTGCTCAGGAAGTGATCGAAAAATGCCTTCCTCATTCGGGAAATAGTGTTCGAATAGGTATTACCGGTGTTCCCGGTGCCGGCAAAAGTACATCGATCGACACATTCGGGATGCACTTGATCGGTAGTGGCAAAAAACTGGCCGTTTTAGCTATTGACCCAAGCAGCGAACGCTCCAAAGGAAGTATTCTGGGCGACAAAACGCGCATGGAACAACTCTCCATTCAGGAGAATGCTTTTATCCGACCCTCTCCTTCAGCAGGATCATTAGGTGGTGTGGCGCGCAAAACCCGCGAAACCATTATTCTTTGCGAGGCTGCAGGATTTGATACTGTTTTTGTTGAAACCGTCGGTGTCGGACAGAGTGAAACGGCCGTACATTCAATGGTTGATTTCTTTATGCTGCTTCAGGTTCCCGGAACCGGAGATGAACTTCAGGGCATTAAAAGAGGAATCATGGAAATGGCGGATGGCATCGTGATCAATAAGGCAGATGGAAATAATATAGATAAAGCGAAACTTGCACAAGGGCAGTTCCGGAATGCATTACACCTCTTTCCGGCAACAGACTCTGGCTGGAAACCACAGGTATTGACATATTCCGGCTACTATGGCACAGGAATAACTGAGATCTGGGAAATGGTTTATCAATACATCGACTTTACAAAAGAAAACGGGTATTTCGATTTCAAACGCAACGAACAATCCAAATACTGGATGTACGAATCAATCAATGAGCAATTGAGAGAAAGTTTCTATCGCAATCCCGAAATACAAAGAATGCTGACCGAAAAAGAGCATAAAGTCTTAAATGCCGAAATAAGCTCTTTCGTTGCAGCCAAACAAATGCTGGATATTTATTTCAAAGGACTTACGACTGACAAGTAAGTCTGACCTTAACTAAATACTTATTTTTATTATGTCAAACAACAATTCCGCCTTATTATCCTTTTTATTAGGACTGGGCTTAGGCGCTGCCATCGTTTATTTTATTACCTCGGAAAAAGGTAAGGATGTACGTAAGAAAATCTCTGATTTTCTCGAAGAAAGAGGTATCCACTTGTCTACGCACGAATTAGATGATTTGATTGCACAAGTGAAACACAAATTCAAACATGTAACTCATAAAGAGACTCTTGAACCATAATTTATGGAAGAACAAAAAAGAAACAGTGAGCAGATTCTACAAGACTTAAAAGAATATTCGGATTTGAGAATTGATTTACTCAAACTTCAGATTGTCGAAAATCTTTCGCAAGTCTTGTCGATTCTGCTTATTTCACTGATACTCGTTTTAATGCTGACTATAGCCCTGTTTTACGGCTCTATGGCATTTGTATTCTGGACTGCAAGCTATTGGGGATCACTCATCCCCGGTTTCTGTATAATTGCTCTGTTTTTTATCGTGCTTGGCAGTATAATTTATCTGCTTCGCAACAAATTATTTATCAATCCACTGGTCAGAGCATTCTGTAAAGTATTTTTTAAATCAAAACCCATTCATTACGATGAAAACGGAAAACCGGAAGAGGCATAACCGATTTGCAAACCTTCAGACGATTGAGCAGTTGAGAGTAGAGAAAGTGCGTCTGAATGAAGAACTGGATGTACATGAAGTACAGCTCAAATCAGACTATCTTGTTATTATGGATAGTGTCAACTTCCTGTCTTCCATCACAGGGCTGATTCGTCATGTCACCAATCAGTTAACGATTCTGAATGGTTTATCGATGGGCTTTAAACTTTTTAGCTCAATATTTCATAAACCCAACAGGAAGAAAGCCGAATAATTTGGCTTTACTTGCAGGATGTTGTAGCTTTACATCCTAAATGTAGAAGTATTAAAAATGAAAGATCTTATTATATCGAACGCACAGACCGAAAAAACGGTTCTTGTGGGTATTATTACACCCGACCAAAACGAGCGTAAAGCAAAAGAGTATTTGGACGAATTGGCTTTTCTTGCTGAAACAGCAGGGGCCGATCCTGTCAAACAATTCTTTCAGCGCCTGGATTATCCGAATGCGACAACTTTTGTCGGAACAGGTAAATTGCAGGAAATAAAAAATTATGTTGAGGAGAATGAAATCGGAATGGTCATTTTCGATGATGACCTTTCTCCGAAACAATTAAAAAATATAGAGCGCGAGCTTCAGGTTAAGATTCTGGATCGTACCAGTCTGATTCTGGATATCTTCGCGAAACGTGCACAAACAGCACATGCTAAAACGCAAGTAGAGTTGGCTCAGTATCAATATCTGCTTCCTCGTCTTACCCGTCTATGGACTCACTTGGAGCGCCAGCGAGGGGGAATCGGTATGCGCGGACCCGGTGAAACACAGATCGAAAC
>JBOFKE010000366.1:0-3062 GCA_051657185.1 Bacteroidales bacterium
TAACGAAAGAGATTACCTATACTCAATCCGGAAGAAATATTTCTGTACGGAATGGTGAAGAAGCCGTAGCTTTTGAAGTGAAGCGAGGATCTTCTATTCTTTACTTCTCGAATTTCTTTACTTTCGAAGTTCCGGATGGAATTGACCTGGCAACTGCAAACTTATTTGCTGTACAGGCTGATGGAACAAGAGTTGCAATGAAAAAAAGCAATTGAATAAATGAAAAACGGTTTGGATCAAATCCAAACCGTTTTTCTTATTTTATATGATTACCAAATATAAAGCCGACAAGAGCTGTAATAATCATGGCAACTGTACCCCAGAAACAGATACGGAAAATTGCTTTTCGAATCGATGAACCTCCCAGATGAGCCGCAGTAGCTCCTGATATCGCTAAAAAGATAATTGCGAATATATACTGAAAAGTCAGCATTGAGTGGAGCGGTGCAAAGATGGCAACCAAAAGCGGAAGTAAAGCTCCACTTATAAAGGACGCCGCTGATGCCATAGCTGCTTGCATAGGTCTGGGTTTTGTCATCAGATTAATGCCCAACTCCTCTCGGGCATGTGCTTCCAGCGGATCTCTTTTTGTAAGTTCCACTGCTACCTCTCTGGCAAGCAACGGATCAAGTCCCTGCCTTGCATAGATACCCGTGAGTTCCTTCAATTCACCATCCGGATCATTCGTTAATTCGCCTTTCTCGCGGATTAAATCAGCTTTTTCCACATCACTTTGCGAGCTGACAGATACAAATTCTCCGGCAGCCATGGAACATGCTCCCGAAACCAGACCTGCCAGTGCTGCCAATATTATAGCACTTCGTTCTGTGTTGGCTGCAGCAATTCCGATAACGAGACTCGTTGTAGAAAGGATGCCGTCATTGGCTCCTAATACAGCAGCCCGCAGCCAGTTTACCCGATTTACATAATGTTTAACCATGCTTCAATAAACTCAGATCAAATATAACCTTAACAAATAAATTGTCATTAGGTTCTTGCGATACTGAATCGAACCTTTATTTGGTTATAGGCTTTAAAATGCGAGTCATCATAAAGGATTGCTTGTGGAAAATCAAAACAGGGAATGAAACACCTACCACTAAAGCGATTAAGATAAATATTGCAGTCAATCCATTCTTGAAGGCATCAACAACAAGCGATACATATAAATCAGGATCATCACATCGGATGAACTTAGCGAATGACAAGAACATTTTATAGGCAAACATCCCCGGAATCATAGGTAAAAGTGACGGGAATGTAAATACTTCATTCGGACAATGGATAAGTTTTGCAAAAACGAAACTTAATATGCCGATTAACATGGCTGAAAAGAAAGTGGCTGTGGCTATATCCAGATCTGTAGCATGTAACAGATAATAACGGAACCCATGACCGATTGCTGCTAATACTCCGGATGCAATGATTGCTTTTTTAGGCGGATTTGAGATAACGGCAAACCCAATAGCTGCAATAGCTGCAAAAAATCCGTCGATAAGTATATTAATAAAGAATTCCATTTGTATTATAATTTATTGATACCTAAGATAGACATCGTGAAAAACAAACCAATTGAGATACAGATAATGAGAATTGTTGCATTGATCAGTCGGGACATTCCGGCAAGAACAAAGCCTTCCAGTATATCCATGATCGAGTTAATCAGGGGAACACCCGGAATTAAAAACAGAACACTGGTAGCGAGTGCGATCTGCGGCGTATCGCCAAGGCTCCAAATTACTCCGGCTGCCGTGATAATCGAAGAAATAAAGGCTGCCGAAATAAACACAATAAAATGGTTGAAATGGTATTTCATCATTTCCTGGCGGGCAAAGAAGGCTACGAGTGTTCCGATGAAAACAAGTAGCATTGCAATCCAGTCGCCTCCGAATAATTTACAAAACGAGGCATTAGCACATGCGACAAGAAATAATACGATCCAGCGGGATAAACGGGGGATGCTCATTATTTCTTCATACTTATTCCGGATCGTTGATAAAGAAAGCGGTTGATCGTACGCTTCCCAGCTTAATGCGCTTAATTCGGAAATGATGTTGAAGTTTAAAGCCATCGGTTTGATGCGCCTGATTCCGGTTAGTGTTTCTCCGGTAGTTTTTTGTTTGATCATCATCGAAATGTTTTTCTGGAAAATGGTCAGGTGAGCTTCATAACCCCCTGCATCGGCAATCCGTACTACATTTCGTACAATTCGCGCCGTGTGTGAACCGGCTCCCATTAGACTAATAGCATAGTCCAATAAAAAATCGGACATTTCATGAATACTTTCTTTTCTTTCCATATTGATGGACACTATTGATTTTGAGGGTGCAAATTTAGTTTTAAATTGAATTAATTGAGTTAAGGATCGATTTATTGTTGTGCTTAAAATATCAGTAAAGTATTAATAATATCAAATGCAATGATACCTGGTGAGATTTTGTTTTACGATTTATCTGTTTTAGGAAATACCTGAAGGTTCATTATCAAATATTTATTGAATCCAAGTGCTGGATGAAGCATGTTTAAGAGCATTCTCATCTTTTTTTCTATATTTTGTAATTAAACATAAGTAAATTATACTGTTTTTGTATATTTATTTTATCTTTAGGGCTTTACGTGTTTTTATTAATAATTAATACCTTATACATCATGGAAGAATTAAAAGAATATGACTTTAAAGGAGTCGTACTTTCAGGTTTTGTAATGCTTTTTGTCTGTTTAGCACTTCTTGCATTTGCGGTCTTTGCCTTTTTTCAAATACCTAGTTGGGGTGGATTCGCTCCGATTATAGGAGGGCTCAGTGTGATTCTGTTCTTTATATTTCTGATCGGATTTACTATGATAGAACCAAATGACCTTCGGGTCATGGTCTTTTTTGGTAAATACAGAGGGACGCTCAAGAGTAATGGATATTTTTGGATTAATCCATTTTATACGAAAACTAAATTAACGTTTCGTGCCCGCAACCTGGATATCCAGCCTATTAAAGTAAATGACAAAAACGGAAATCCGATTATGATCGGATCTGTTTTGGTTTGGCGCATTAAAGATTCATACAAATG
>JBOFKE010000367.1:0-2015 GCA_051657185.1 Bacteroidales bacterium
CTGTCCGGTGTCACTTTTCCGGTTCCGGATATGTATCCGATCGTTCACGGAGCAAGTTATCTGTTTCCGATCCGTCACTTTGTGATGATCAATCAGAATTTATTGTATGGTGATTACGGATTTGCATATACATGGATAAACTGGGTCGTACTCTTTATTTACCTGATTCCACCTTTATTCTTGCTATCCCGACTTAAACGTGTCATAATCGAACATAAATATGAAGGCATTCGATAAAATAAAATTATTCTTCACCCGTCTGACGGATGGTATTATTGATGAGATCAAAACAATTGGGACAAGCTATGCGATTGTACTTGTACTGATGGGCGGGATCTTCGTTTATGGTTTACTGTATAATTACATGTATGCCCCGAATGAGGTAACCAATGCCCCCATAGCTGTTGTTGATAAATCCAAAACTCCGTTGAGTCGCGAAATCATCCAAATGTTAGACGCTACTCCGGAGTTAATGGTGCGTACCGATGCTTTGGGCTATCATGAAGCTCAGGAGCTTATGAAAAAAAATGAGATCGTAGGGATTATTTATATTCCTCATCAGTTTGAAACCAAAATTCAGCGCGGCGAAGAAGCTTTATTTACAACCTATCAGACAACAACAGCTTTTCTTTATTATCTCGCGATACAAAAAGCTACTTCGTTTGTCATGTTATCCGTAAATGATCAGATTCGTCCTGACCAACTTGTTTTTTTACCTGCGAAAGATGCTCCTGAAATGGCTCAGGCTCAATCACCCGTTGCGGTTGTCGGGCAGGCTTTATACAACTATACAGAAGGATACGGAACTTATCTTATTCCCGCCGTATTAATGGTAATTATATTTCAGACATTGATGATGGTAATTGCTATGATTTCGGGTGAAGAAAAAGAGACCAATCATATTCTTAAATACCGGTATGCACTAAACAGCAAAAGTGGAATCGTACAAGTCATACTTTCTAAAACAATGACTTATTGTTTGCTTTATGCCTTGTTTTCTTATTTCCTTTTGGGACTGATGCCGGTTATTTTTGACTTGCCGAACATCGGGAAGACAATGGATATAGTTCATCTGCTCATACCCTACCTGCTTGCTTCAAGCTTCTTCGGGTTAGCAGCTTCTGTATTTTATACCGACTCCGATGCTCCGATCTTAATGATTGCTTTTTTCTCGGTCGGACTTATTTTTCTATCAGGGGTATCCTATCCTTTAGAACTTATGCCCTGGTATTGGCGGGCTGCACACTTTATTTTCCCTGCAGCTCCCGGAACTCTGGCTTTCGTTAAGATTAATTCCATGGGAGCAGGTATTCCCGAAGTTTCGGTTGAATATATCACCTTATGGATACAATGTTTTGTATATTTCTTGTTAGCCTGCTGGGCTTATCGTTATAATATCCGGAAAGCAGCTGACAGAAACCCTTTAAAATGATTTTGAGTTTGGTATTTGGTTTTTATTATCTCTACAATGGAGCTATGGCCGCGAGGCTATAGCTCCATTTTTAGTTACAGCGTATTGAATATAAGCCCTAAAAACAACTAATTATTAAATTTATACTTATATTTGCAACTAAGCTTAATTCTCTATTTGATAAATCACTATGATGAAACCCTCTGTTAACAATTTAATAAGAGCAGTTCTCTTCGTAGCAGTTCTCTTCATGCACAGTTGTTCTGTGTTCACAGGAACTCCGGAAGAAACTGCAGATACATATCCGGACATCTATCCCGACTATGTACAAGTTACTATACCCGCTACGATTGCACCTCTCAATTTTCAGGTAAAAGGTGCTACACACATCAAAGCTGAATTTATCATTGATGGGAAAGTACAAATACACATCCAAAACACAGATCAGATAAAAATACCTAAGAATAAATGGCATTCTCTCCTCAGCAAGAATGCAGGAAAAACTTTACAGGTACAAGTATCTGTCTGGAATGAATTACACCCAAAAGGAATACAATACAAAGCCTTTCCTGTTTATATTTCCAATGATACGATCAATTCAAAT
>JBOFKE010000368.1:0-5443 GCA_051657185.1 Bacteroidales bacterium
AATTCATATGAGGTGGAAATTGTACCCTGATTTTAGGAAAATCAAATTAAGTGACAATCAATATTAGGATTTTTCTAAAATATGTAAACTGTAATTAGTTTTATTTCCAAAACTGTCAACTAAATTCAGGACGATACACTCTTACGGTAATTCAAAAATTAAATACGTATTTCGCCTGATCAACAGACGTATTTCGTAATCACCACATACGTATTTCACCGATACGAAATACGTACTTCCGCCACTCGAAACAGGTATATCAATTCGATTTTCTCACTTATTTCTGACTTGAGTAAGTATGCGCCTGCGCAATGGCCTCTCTCAGGAAAATTTTCGTTTTATCTGCAACATCTGCAACATCTGCAACATCTCTTTGAAACCCTTTGTGGAAAGGGGTTTGCTCTGTTGCAGATCAAATTTCAGAGGGGTGTTATCTGCAACCATCTGCAACCATCTGCAACGGGGGTAATATCTTTGATATCAAATGTTTATGCGGGTATGTTGCAGATGTTGCAGATGAAATATCTTTTTTTGTTTATTGATTAGCACGCTCTTCGGATAATCTCTTACCTAATGTTTCTGCCGAATACAAGAATTCTTGTTTAACAGCTGAAGGATGTTCATAATCGGGAATTATCCCGGATATTATTTTCTGATACTCCTCAGAGAGAGATTCGGGCATGAGATGGATAAATTCATAAGACAAGATAGCATTATCAATTTCGAAAATAATCTCTTTTTCGTTTTTTGTTAAGGGAGGATCGAAGAATAGATTCCAGATCATATTTTGCAGCTGATCTTCAGCTTTTATATATTCCGGAAGTTGAGCTTTTATCGGACGAGGCATATCAGATAAATAAGCTTCACTTGCATCATGAAGCAGGCAACCTAATTGTATGCGAAAAGAATGTCCCCGCAATTCAGCTTCTTTACAGCAACCCAGGGAATGTTGTGCTACCGAATAGAAAATGCGGGTATGGCCATTTGCGCGGCAGATCATAGAAAGTGCATGCGCAATATCCTCCAGGCAAACAAGTTCGGGAGATGGATTGACGGGATCAAAATGAAGACCCGTAAATGTTGTAATGTAACTCATCATTAATCAATTATTAAGTTTGTGTTATAATCAACTATTTACGGTAGCTTGTAGAAACGTCTGACCAATTACAGACCTATATAACCTTGTTCTCAAAGATACTATTAATCAGTGAATTTAGCTAATAATCAGGAATAGTATCCGTTAAAGTTGGGTGAAACATATAAACGATCACAGATTCCTGTCAGGAGAATCAATTAAATAAAAAGGGGATCAGACCGATTCGATCTGATCCCCTTTCGGATATAATTCAGAAAAGCTTATTTCGTACCTTTCATGATGATTTCAACTTTATTTTTTTGACTAAAAATAAGTTTAGCAAAAGCCTGAATGTCAGCAGGAGTCATTTTTTCAACAACAGATTTGTATTCAGCCGGGAAGTTGATTCCATATTCACGCATGTCGCTGATAGCGTTCATCCAATATCTGTTTTCACGTAAGTTCTCATCATTTTTCTTCAGCATGAATTTTTGAACTTTGTCAAACATTTCTTTTTTCGGACCCTCAATGATCATGTCTTCCAGTTCGCGGTAAACGATGCTTACAAGTTTCTCAGCTTGTTCAGGGTTTGTATCAAAGGCAACGAATAACATGTAGGTTTCATTTTTGCCAATTTTGCTTAGGCTGCCTTGAACGCCGACACCGTATGTACCTCCTTCTTTTTCGCGAATTTCTTCAGTATAAACGATATCCAGAATTTGATCAAGCATTGTCATTTTAACCATGTTGTCAATTGTGTAAGGACAGTTTCCGTTAAAGATAGAGTAAACAGTCGCTTTGATATTTTCCATTTCCTGATCGAAATGTTTTTTTACTTCACCCTTAACAGGATATACTCCGCGATCAATGTAGTTTTCTTTACGTTTAACAGTCGGAAGAGCACCGATATATTGAAGAATATAAGGTTTCACGCTGTCAGGATTGATATTACCAACGAATGTAAAGTCAAAATTATTCGGATCTTTGAAGCGATCTTTGTAGATTTCCATTACGCGGTTATAGTCAATCTGATGAAGCATTTCCGGTGTCATATTTACGGCACGCGGATTGTTTCCATAGAGCGTTGTGCGTAAAGTATCACCAAATGCTTTGTTCGGATCTTTTTCCTGTGCTTTAAGCGACACATCCATTCTTTGAATAAATGATTGGAATGCATCCTGATCCATACGCGGTTCCATGAAAGCAAGGTAAGTTAATTGCATCATCGTTTCAAAGTCCTTAGGAGAACAGCTACCCGATACAGCTTCATTTCTTGCAGAAAGTGAAACAGATACTCCGGCACGTTTTCCCGCTAATACTTTTTGAAGATCCGTAGCAGAGAATTTACCCATTCCGCCTAAGCCGGCAATCTCATTAAATAACAAGAAGTCTTTGATATCTTTGTTATCATAGATAGAGTTACCACCTTTGCTGTTTGCATTCATCAGGATTTCGTCAGCTTTGAAATCAGTTGGTTTGAATGTAATACGGATACCGTTTGAAAGGACCCATACCGTATTTCCTAATTTATCTGTTTCAATTTTCTTGACAGAACCTGGTTTACCAATATTAGTAACCAACGGTTCGTTTGAAATCTCTTCTTTGTAAGCTTCTAATTCAGCTGTTTTTACGGCATTAAACGCTGCAATAATTTCCTCTTTAGATGGATAAACTAATCCGTCTTTTGCAGGACCGTCAACAGTGATTACAAGATTAGAATCCGATTTTGCCCACTCTGCAAAAAGCATATTGATTTGGTCAAGAGGCAGATTCGGCACAACCTGGTTATAGAAGTTATATTCATAATCAATACCAGGAGTAGCTTCATTTTCTGTGAAGTTTCTTACTAATTCTCTTACGATTGAATTATTTTTTTGCTTGTCGCGGTCTTTATAATGACTTTCGATATATGACATGAAGTCAGCCTTAGCTCTTTCGTATTCAGAAGGAGTGAATCCATATCTTTTTGCTCTCTCTACTTCTGTAAGTACACCGGTCATTGCATTTAATGCATCACCTTCTTTTGCAATAGATACAGCCATTAAAGCATCTTTCGTAGGAGCTACGTAGAACTGACCATAACCTACCTGTGCGCCTAAGAAAGGAGCATTCGGTTTTTGTGTGATCTCGCCCAAACGTGCATTGATCATTGATGAGATGATATTGTTTGCATATCCGCTTACCAATTCCGCAGGTGTTTGTTTTAGAGCTTCAGGGAACGGATCCTTTTTCAGGAACACTTTAACCATCGTTTGTTTTGCTTCTTTGTCTGTAAGAACAGAAACAATTGGTTCCTGATTATTCGGAACACCAAATTGAGTTCTTGGTGTCGGATTTACAGGAGCCGGGATATCAGCAAATATTTTTTTGATCTGTGACTCTACGTATTGAGGATTGATGTCACCTACAATTAATATTGCCTGAAGATCGGGACGATACCATTTTTTATAATAATCGCGCAATACCTGATATGGGAAGTTCTGGATGATATTAATATCTCCGATCGGTAGTCTGTTTGCGTATTGTGATCCCGGATAGATTTCTCTTAACTGAGCTTCGAGGATACGCTGTTGTGCTGAATTACGGGTTCTCCATTCTTCAGTAATAACACCACGCTCGTTGTCAATTTCGGCCTCTTCCAGAGCAATACCCGCAGACCAGTCATGCAGAATTAAAAGGCAAGAGTCAATAATTCCTTCGCGTACGGTCGGAACATTTGAAATATTATAAACAGTTTCGTCCAATGAAGTGTAGGCATTCAGGTTTTCACCGAATTTCACCCCGATAGTTTCAAGATAATTGATCATTGCTTTTCCCGGGAAATTTGTTGACCCGTTAAAAGCCATGTGTTCCAAAAAGTGAGCCAGACCTAATTGAGTACTGTCTTCAAGGATTGATCCTACCTTTTGAGCGATATAAAATTCAGCTCTGTTAGCAGGCTCTGAGTTCTGGCGTATGTAATACGTCAAACCATTATCAAGCTTGCCTTGAATCACTTTGGGATCTAAAGGCAACTTTGGAAGTTGTTGCGCATGTACGGAAGTAATTGCTACGAACAAGACCAAAAACGAAAGTAATGCTTGTCTCAGTTTCATATTCAGTTATTTATAAATTATATGAATGTTTCATTAGGAATCAAAAGTAAACAAACGAAAGAATGTAACTCTTACAATTCTAATTATTTAACATGTTAATTAAGATATTTTTTCGGAAGTTCAATTAAGAACAGAATAGTGAAACTAAAAACGGAACAGAGAAATCGACCAGAAAGCCGTGTACAATTGCAATGATAAGAAACTCTTTGCCTGAGTATTTGACAATGATCGGCAAAGTAGTATCCATCGTTGTTGCTCCTCCTGCTGTGATTGGAGCCAGTTTTCCGAAGAAACGAACAAAGACGGGTGCCAATAATAAAGCGCAGATTTCGCGCATAATATTAGCCATTAAAGCAATTGTCCCTAATTCTTCGCCTTTAAATTCGGTAATGAAAATAGAAGACAGCGAATAATAGCCGAATCCGCTGGCTACAGCCATACAATCGGTTGGGCTCCATTTAAGAACGTAGCTGATAGCAAAAGCTCCGAGCAACGATCCGATGATCGTTGCTGCGGGCACTAATATTATTTTTTTGTTTTGGTTCTTTAGTGATTCGATTAGTTTTTGATCGGATCCGATTGTCATTCCTACAGTGAACATCAATCCAAAAAGAATGATTTTGGTGAAATCATTTTCGGTAAAAAAGACATGGATCAGATCAGCTTTGGCCAGAATGACTCCGAGTATGAAAAAAGAGAGAATAATGATACTACCTTTCATAAATTTTTTGTGTTTCTGTGGCTTGTTGAATCAGAACTTTTCCAGTCGAACAAGTTCTAATCGCAGGAATATGAATAATAAGATAGAAAATGCCAATAAGGATGAACCCCCATAGCTAAAAAACGGCAGAGGAATCCCAATTACCGGAACCAACCCTAAAACCATTCCGACATTTATGACGAGATGGAAAAAGAATATGCTCCCTACACAATAACCATAAATCCTTACGAAGGATTGTTTTTGCTGTTCGGCTTTGTAGAATATCCTGAGGATAAGTGCAACAAATAAGATGATAACCCCTACGCCTCCTGCAAATCCCTGCTCTTCTCCTACGGTACAGAATATAAAGTCGGTATCTTGTTCGGGTACGTATTTTAGTTTTGTCTGGGTTCCGTTTAAGAAGCCTTTTCCGAGTAGCCCGCCTGATCCGATAGCAATTTTAGACTGATTTACATTATATCCGGCTCCGCGTGGATCGTCAGCTAATCCCAACGATACCTGAATACGAATCTGCTGATGCGGTTCGAGGATATTGTCAAACACATATTCCAC
>JBOFKE010000369.1:0-14158 GCA_051657185.1 Bacteroidales bacterium
TCCGCACCAGTAAGCCCTAAAGCATCAACTCCAAGAGCCTGGAGTCCGGCAACAATTTTTTTGTTGACCAATCCTCCGTAAACCATCGTTACGATTTCGAGCATTTCTTTATCAGTAACGCGTCTGCCATCGATCATTTCAGTTTCCACACCCATGCGCGTGGCTAAAGCGGTAGCAGATCTGCCTCCGCCATGAACTAACATTTTTAGTCCGGGAATCTGAGAGAAATCATTCAGAAGTTTAACTAATGATGCTTCCTGTTCGACAATCTTTCCGCCTACTTTTATAATCGTAAGTTTATCTTTTTTCATAAGGTTATTAAAAAGTATAGTATATAATATTGTGTATTTTGTATCGTTTACCAGCCACTTGTTGCACCACCGCCGCCGGAGCGTCCGCCACCAAAGCTGCCTCCTCCACCGAAACCGCCGCCAAAGCCACCACCGCCGCCGCGATTGTTTCCACCGCCTGTCGGAGGTATAATAATGATACGGGGAATCTCATAAGGTTGTATCTGGCTATAGTGACAATGCTGACAAAAGTATTCTTTCTGTCCCATACCCGGATAAAAAGGTGTGGCTTGCCGGACAATTTTATCACTTCTTAATCCGTAGGTTTTAGCACGACATTGCGGACAGGTCGAATAATGTGAGAATGCAGTATCGTAGCGATAGATTTTTTTATTACCGCATTTATCGCACAACCATACGTCATAATCGACACTGTTGATTCGCTCTTCCGTTTGCTGAGCTGTGTTTAAGAAGCGATCATCTTCCTGCTCATTTAGTTTATGCATAGCTGCTCCGCATTTATCGCATGGTTTGTGGGTATTTCGCAGGCTTTTTAATTTTTTGAAGAACCACAATGCATAGAGTATCATTGTCAGAGGCGATAAGACAGCTAAGTACAGAACGGGCGATTTATATCTTTGTAAGGCTCTGAACTTATCATAATTTTCGGGATAGTTTTTATTGTTGGATAAGACTGTTGCAATGAGAATAATCAGGATGATTAATACCATTATATTGATACCGATATAGATCAACACGTACTGGAATATATGGTTGTCTTCCATCGTTTTCTGGTTTTTATCGACAGCATAAATCTCTCCGCGAATATCTTCATCACGCAGCACCTTGCCTACTTGCATAATCCCGTCGATCATACCCTGATCAAAATTACCCTTCTTAAAATAAGGAATCATGTAGTTCATTTGTATTCGCTTGCAAATCGCATCAGGCAGTACTCCTTCAAGTCCGTAACCCGTTTCGAATGTAATTTGCTTCTTGTCGTTCACAAATAAAACAAGCAGACCATTGTCTTTTGATCGTTTCCCAATGCCCCAGTGCTCAAACAATTTCGTTGCAAATGGTTTGATCTCCTCGTCTCCGATGGAGTTGATCAGAACAACGGCAATTTCCACAGTTGTAAGTTTGCGGATAGAGTCAATTTCCCCGTTAATAACTTGTGCAGCTTGCGGAGAAATGATTCCGTCAGGATTTGATACAAACTGTCTGGCATCTTTTAATTGAACATTCGGGATATTGTCAATATTGTAAGTTTGTGCAAAACAAACTCCCTGAATCAATGCAAATAATATGAATAATATTTTTTTCATACGTAATGTGTTTTTAAGCTGTTATAAAGCAGGCAGGCTCATGCCATTGATTTTACGATACAGATCGAGCGCATAAACATCAGTCATTCCGGAGATGTAATCTAAAACAGCCTGGATTTTACCATAGGTAGTCGGAGCGCTTGTTTCGTACTGAGAAGGAACGCGATTCAAAAGAAGTTTAGAGTACGCCTTATGAGGATCCATGACAGCATCTGTTAGTTTACTTAAAAGAGTTGCGATGATTTGATAACCTGCTACCTCAATATCCAAAACATCCGAAGACGCATAAATTTTCTGATAAGCGATTGCCGTACATGCATTATAGGCTTCATAAGCAATCGGATCAATATGTCTGATTAATGGTTCTTTGAATTCTCCACGAAGAATCAGATCTTCATTTTCGATAAAAACCCGCGAACACTCATCGACCAGATGTCCGATCACACATGCGCGCAAATAAGCGATCTGTTCATTGGTGTCATCGATATACTTCAAAGCCTTTTCAATACGATTCTGTCTGCTTTCCTCAAAATAAGCCATGAGTAAATGTTTTGTTTCTTCGGTTGTCAGAATTTTGAGTTTGTGTGAGTCTTCAATATCCATAACCTGATAACAAATATCATCGGCAGCCTCAACAAGAAAGACAAGCGGATGTCTGGCAAAGGAAGCATAGGGTTTGTCATAGCGGATAAGCCCGAGTTCGGTAGCGATCCGCTCAAAATCGGCTGTTTCCGAAGTGAAAAAACCAAATTTACTTTTTGTTGCCAAAGAAGAAGCATAAGGATACTTGACGATAGATGCCAGGGTCGAATAGGTTAATGCAAATCCACCGTCGCGTCTGCCGTTAAATTTATGTGTCAGAAGCCGGAATGCATTCGCATTACCTTCAAAATGAATCAGGTCATCCCATTCTTCTTTACTCATCATACTTTTCAGATACATTCCTTTTCCTTCCATAAAGAAAGAAGATATCGCTTTTTCGCCTGAGTGTCCGAAAGGCGGATTACCCAAATCATGGGCCAGACAAGCTGCGGCTACAATATTTCCACACTCATAAAAGAGTTTGTACCAGGGTTGACTTTTATCATGTTTACCTTTGATGCCATGTGCAATATTGTTGCCTAATGACCGTCCTACACAAGAAACCTCCAGACTATGAGTCAGTCTGTTATGTACGAATATATTGCCCGGTAAGGGGAAAACTTGAGTTTTATTCTGAAGACGGCGGAAGGGAGCTGAGAAAATCAGGCGATCATAGTCCCGCTGAAACTCTGTGCGATCGTGCTTGCGATCGCTTGTCCAACCTTCCATCCCGAATCGCTGAGCCGATAGCAGGCGACTCCATTCCATTTTATCCATTTATGTATGACTTAAATTAAACTTAAGATATTAGGCAAAGGTATAAAAAATAAATTTTGCTTACATTTGCTTTATCAATTAAAACCTATGTTGTTTATTCGCATCGTATAGATAACAAAATAATTAAGCAAAAGGAATGAAAATCAGAAAATCAATAGTTCTGCCAAGTGCCCTTATTGTCTATTTAGGAATAATCGCTTATATGGCATTCCCGGAATATCAGAAAAATCAGAATCATTTCGAATATATCGGGACAATCGTAGCGACATTAGTCATTATTGTTGTACTTTTTATTTTTCTGCGTAAACGTGAGAAAAATAAATTAAGCAGCCGACGACGTAAAGATGCTTCTTTTCGTCGCCGATAAGCAATCCCTCATTTATGGCTAAAAAGATTGTCAACAAGAAAACAGCTTCGCGCTCAAAAGCTAAACCTCGAAAATCCGGAAAGAAAAATAAAAAATCACTTGAATCATTCTTTACTTCAGGGAGAGTCGGTCTTTTTATTTTATTGTTGCTGCTTTTTATCAGCTTTTCTTATTTGCGAAATAGTTATGCTCCGGTCTCTGAAAAGCAATATGTAAATGATTTTGAGAACTGGGCAATTCCGGAAACAACACTGGACGGATATACCGAGCAAATTATCGCTAATAAAGGATACACTGTTTCCTATAATCCGGATTTCAGAAATCCCAATTGGGTGGCATATGTGTTGGAGCGGAATGAGTTGAAAGGATCAAAAAGTAAAAGAACTGATAAGTTTACAGGAGATCCTTCTGTGGCAGGAAAACAGGCAACCAACGCAGATTATTCGAAAAGCGGATATGATCGCGGACATCTGGCTCCGGCTGCCGATATGGCATGGTCCGAGAAATCGATGGCAGAATCCTTTTATTTTTCAAATATGTCTCCGCAATTACCGGGATTTAACAGAGGGAAATGGAAGGATCTAGAAGATTTGACCCGCAGATGGGCTGATAAAGAGAGCTTACTGCTTATAGCGACAGGTCCTGTTTTGAAAGGAAGCATGAAAAAGATCGGAAAGAATCAGGTAGCCGTTCCTAAATATTTCTATAAAGTTATCATAGATCCCGTCTTGCCTGAACGAAAAGGCATAGGTTTTGTTATGGAAAATACAAAGCTGCATAAACCACTTCGTAGCTATGCTGTTACGATTGATAGTGTAGAGCGCCTTACAGGTATCAATTTTTTCGAATCATTACCCGATGAAATCGAAAATAATGTAGAAAGTGAGCTTATTTTAGAGTCCTGGGAGTGGTAGCATTATCTTTTTTTGTCAAAAGAGTTTGAATATAAAAAGAATAGAGCTATTTTTGCATGCTGTATAAAGAGAAAACTAAAGTGATTTTTTAATTAAATATACCGTCAAAATGAACGTTTTACAACAAAACATTGACAGCGTTAGCGCAATTATCAAGATTCAGATTGTGAAGGCTGACTACCAGGAGAAAGTAGAGAAATCTTTGCGCAATTTCCGTCAAAAAGCAAATATCCCTGGATTCCGTAAAGGAATGGCTCCAATGGGTATGATCAAAAAGATGTACGGAAAAGCTGTAGAAGGTGAAGAAGTAAACAAATTGGTTACTGATGCTCTTTTCGGATATATTCGCGAGAACAAACTAAATATTTTGGGAGAACCACTTCCAAACACAACTGAGCAAAAAGAAATCGACTTCGAAAACGACGAAGATTTCGAATTTTGCTTTGACCTTGCTTTCGCTCCTGAAATCAAAATTGAATTATCGAAAGAAGACAAAGTTGATTACTACAATATCGAAGTTTCTGATGAATTAATCGGAAAACAAATCGAAATGTACGCTCAGCGTTTAGGTCAACCTGCTCAATTCGAAGTAGTAGAAGATCGTGACATGGTAAAAGGTAGCCTTACAGAGGTTGATGAAAACGGGAACGTAGTTGAAGGCGGTCTTACTGCTGAAGGTTCTGTTATCATGCCTTCTTACTTCCGTGACGAGAAAGCTAAAGCTGACTTCTTAGGTGCTAAACTTGGAGACAAAATCGTTTTCAATCCACAAACAGCAACTGAAGGAAACGAGTATGAATTGACTCATATCCTTAAAATCGAGAAATCAGAAGTTAAAAACTTTACTGCAAACGTAGAGTTCGTAATTACTGAAATCACTCGTCAAATGCCTCACGCTATCGATCAGGAATTATTTGATGCAGTTTACGGTGCAGGAACTTGTTCTAACGAAGAAGAATTCCGTGCTAAAACGCGTGAAGTTCTTGAAGAGCAATTGAAACCGGAAGCTGATTTCAAATTCTGGATTGACGCTCGTGAAGTAATCATGAATAAAGTTGGTGAATTGAAATTTGCTGACTCAATCCTTAAACGTTGGTTGCTTGCAACAGGTGAAGCTAAAACTGAAGAATCAGTAGAAGCTGAATACCCATCAATGGTTAAAGAATTGTCATGGCACCTTGTAAAAGAAGCTATTGCTAAAGCGAACGATGTTAAAATCGAAGAAGCTGACTTGAACGCTGCTGCTGAAGCTCAGGTGAAAATGCAATTCGCTCAATATGGTATGCCGGAAGTTCCTGCAGATATGTTGAAAGACTATGTTGCTCACATGTTGAAAGATGAGAAGAGCCGTCGTTCTTTAATTGACCGTGCTGTTGAAGAAAAAGTTCGTGAAACAGTTAAAGGTTTGGTTTCTTTGAACGAAATCAACATTTCATTGGAAGATTTCCAAAAAATGTTTGAAGCTGCTCAAGCATAATTCTGAGTTAACACTCAATTAAATATAAAAGCTGTCCGTTTATCGGGCAGCTTTTTTTGTTATATTTGAAACGCCGATCTCAAGATCGGAACTAACTAAACGATTAAAGATATGAAGAAAGCATTGAATCTGTTCGCAAGTGTATGTCTGCTTGTTCTGGCTTTTGCCTGTGGCTCAGCTAAAGACGTACAAACCTATATGGTGAATAGCGAAAAAATTGATTGTATGGGTGTTGCTCCTATGAAGTGTTTGCAAGTTAAAAACCTGACTAAAGGAGATACTGAATGGCAATCGATGTATAGTAATATAGAAGGTTTTGATTATGAATCCGGTTATATCTATAAAATCGAAGTAAAAGAAGAAAAGCTGGATACAAAAAACTTACCGGCTGATGCTTCTTCTATTAAATATACCTTGGTGAAAGTGATTTCAAAAGAGAAGGCTGATAAATAAATAAAAAGCTGTTTACCGGATGGTAAACAGCTTTTTGTTTCTCAAGTACACGATAAAAAGATTTAAGCAGCTCCAATTATATACGTTATTTTTCAGAATCCAAAACATTTTGTATCAGTGGCTGACATCTTCCGCAGCACGATCCCGCACCCGTTTTTTCAGCAACCTCACGAACATCTTTCGCTCCGCTTTTTACAGCCATAACGATTGTGTCCATACTTACATCTTTGCAACTACAAGCAGAAGCAAGAATAGCCTCAATTTGAGAAAGGCATCTTCCACAGCCCGTTCCGGCTTTTGTCATTTCTTGTATTGCCTCTACTGTTCTGGCTCCTTCTTTCATTGCCTTGCGTACAGTAGCATAATCAACTTTTAAGCAGTAACAAACTAAATCAGTTCCTTTATATAGTGTCATGTCTCAACTATTTAATTGTAATCTCATATTGTAATCATTACAAAAGTATCAATAAAAACTAAATAATCAAGTAGGGCGTCTTATTATTTTTATTTTTTACTCTTCTTTCACATCCATCCTCAGCTAAAACTAAGCTACCTTTGTAGCTTGAATTTATTGTTATATTATGGTTTTCAACGACATATTTTTTTTTAATACAGATTCTGATTTAGCTATTGCGAATAATCTGCCTCATTATATGCCCCCTGCAAGAATCAGGAAGATGAATGAAGATTTAGAGGCTTTATCAATTTATCTGGCAGAGGAGCGGGATCTTATCCTGGTTCGCAAACAACTTCCGGAGGGGTTTATCCGGCAGTTAAGTGCTATATTAGGTTATGAGCTGGCCACTTTTAAGTATGATCATATTGCAGATATTGAATCAATCACATATCGTTTTCTGAAACCATGGGGCTGGAGTCCTCAAGCACACAAAGCTTTATCCGAGTTAAAGAAGTATGGCAATAAGGATTATCAACAGCATCCTTCATTGGATTGGAGTGAGCGCTCACGTTTTATTGCGGGTAAAGGAGTTGTAGCAGAATTTCTCCCTCACATACTATCCTCTCTTCCTCCTCTACAGGCTGACATCGCACCGCGCATAATAAAAGATATTGATACATTATATAAGGAAGTTACTTTGCGCTCGTGTGTAGTTAAAGCTCCCTGGTCGTCTTCCGGTAAAGGTGTGCGGTTTATGATTCACAATAAAATGGAGAAAATGGAGCTGGAATGGGCTCATGGTGTTTTTAAACAACAGGGTTTTGTTACGGCTGCACAATATGTCGAGAAGATACAGGATTTTGCCATGCAGTTTTATATGGATAAGGATGGTAAAGTAACCTATCGGGGACTGTCTCTTTTTTTTACGAATGATTATGGGCAATATCAGGGCAATTACATATTGTCAGATGTGCAGATAGGGAATATCTTATGTAAATATGTCTCTAAAGAGGAATTGGAGCAGGTTAAGGAAGCTTTGATAAAGTCACTGAGCGAACTGATCAGCCAATCCTATATTGGTTATTTCGGAGTGGATATGATGATTTTTAAGGATGAAGATCAACAGCCACGTATTCATCCGATGGTTGAAATTAATTTGCGGAATAATATGGGTATTCTGGCAGCATGCATACGTGAAAAGATTGTAGCATCCGGATCTTCGGGAAAGTATTATGTCGCTTTTGAATCAGATCCGTCCGGTTTACGTCAGAAGGTAAGTGAACTGGAAGAACAGTATCCGGTCCAATTCAGTGCTGGTAAGGTGAAAAAAGGATTTTTTCGTCTGACTCCAAATTATGATGAGGCCCAATATATAGCCTATATAATTATTGACTAAGTAAATATAATTAAACGACACTCCTTTGAAAATAGATTAAACAATAGTAATAATCCGAACAGCTATCAGTGTGAGATGTTATTCCTTTAAATTTATATTATGAATGCATATTCATAATAATAAAATATTGAAGGTTATGAAGAATGAAAAAAATCTCACTTCAGAGTCCGGTAGACCAATTGCAGATAATGAAAATATATCATCTGCCGGAAAACAGGGTCCTGCATTATTAGAAAATGTCTGGATGCTTGAAAAGTTAGCACACTTTAATCGGGAAAGAATACCTGAGCGTGTTGTCCATGCAAAAGGGTCTGGTGCTTTTGGTGAATTTGTTGTGACTCATGATATAACGCAATACTCCAAAGCTTCAATTTTTTCGGAAGTAGGAAAGAGAACACCCATGCTGGCACGTTTTTCTACTGTTGCCGGAGAACGAGGAGCTGCTGATACAGAGCGTGATGTGCGTGGATTTGCTTTGAAGTTTTATACAAATGAAGGAAATTGGGATTTGGTAGGGAACAATACTCCGGTATTTTTTATACGGGATCCGTTGAAATTTCCGGATTTTATCCATACACAGAAAAGAGATCCGAAAACAAATATGAGAAGTAATACGGCAATGTGGGATTTCTGGTCTTTAAGTCCTGAATCATTGCATCAGGTTATGATTTTGATGAGTGACAGAGGTATTCCGAAAGGGTTCAGACATATGCACGGATTCAGTAGTCATACATATAGCTTCTTTAATAAGGAAAATCAACGTTTTTGGGTGAAGTTTCACTTTAAGACTCAGCAGGGAATAGAAAATTACACCAATGCTGAAGCTGCACAAATTGTTGCTCATGACAGAGAAGCCTCACAAAGAGATTTATATGAAAATATAGAAGCAGGAAATTATCCAAGATGGACGATGTATGTTCAGATTATGCCAGAGCAAGAGGCGCTGACTTATAGGATTAATCCATTTGATTTGACCAAAGTCTGGAGTCATAAGGATTATCCCCTGATTGAAGTAGGTTATTTCGAACTAAATTGTAATCCGGAGAATTATTTTGCAGAGATTGAGCAGTCAGCTTTTAATCCGGCAAGTAAAGTTCCGGGTATCGGTTTCTCTCCTGATAAAATGTTGCAAGGAAGGCTTTTTGCTTATGGAGATGCTCATCGATATCGTTTAGGTGTGAATGCAGATAGTATTCCGGTCAATCAACCCAAAGTTCATACTTGTAATTATCATCGCGATGGCCATATGCGTGTAGATGGTAATGGCGGAGCATCTGTAAATTATGAACCTAACAGCTTTAATGGTCCTTTAGATGACAATCGATTGAAAGAACCTCCTTTAGCTATTGAAGGTGATGCAATGATATATAATAATAGAGTTGATACCGATTATTATTCTCAACCGGGAGATTTATTCCGTTTAATGCCTGAAGACGAGAAAATACGGACAATTTCAAATATCTCAGAAGCGCTTGAAGGAGTACCTGAGTTTATTCGTTTAAGAACAATTGCCCGCTTTTATCTTGCCGATCCAAGATGTGGATTAGGTGTGGCAAATAAATTAAGCATATTGGAAGCTGATATTAAACAAGAAGCTGAAAGGCTATTGGCTGATGATAAAAGACGTGCTGAATAGATAGATGAATTGATAGAATGAAAAAAGCAGGAAAATCATAAAATGATTCTCCTGCTTTTTTCATTCATGGGTTGTTAGTTATGCTTTTTCGTAAACTTTTTCACCCATTATATATGTTGCCACTACATTGCGGTCATCTCCTGTAATTTGTAATCCGAATAATAGCGTTTCAATATCCAGTGCATGATTGCGCTTCAAGAAATCGACACGCATCTTTTGAGTTGTAGAAACGCCACAATCAAGAACAACAAAGTCAGCTTCTTTACCGGGATCGAAATTACCAACCAGGTGATCAATTTTTAAAGCTTTGGCAGCTCCGAGAGTGATTCGGTAGAATGCTTCAAACGGCTTTAGAGCATAGCCTTGCAGATGTTGTACCTTGTAAGCTTCGTCTAGAGTGCGAAGCAAAGAGAAGGATGTTCCACCTCCTACATCTGTAGCAATGGCTGTCTGAACCCCGGCTTCATGTGTGCGTTTAAGATCGAATAAGCCACTTCCCAGAAAAAGATTAGACGTAGGGCAGTGAGCAATCGTAGCACCGGCTTTAGCCAGGCGCTCTAACTCAGAATCAGATAAATGAATGCCGTGAGCAAACACTGTACGATCCGTTACCAATCCCGCATTTTCATAGACCTCTAAATAATCTTTTGCTTCAGGGAATAAAGCATGAATGATTTTCACCTCTTGTTTGTTTTCTGACAAGTGGGTTTGGATATATGTATCCGGATATTCACGGTGCAACTCGCCTTGTAACGCTAACGATTCATCATCACAAGATATGGCAAAACGAGGAGTCAGAGCATAAAGATTTCGACCATTCTTATGCCATTTTTCAATAAGCTCTTTTGTTTCTGTATAAGCGGTATCCGTATTATCCATTAAAGCAGGATCTCCATTTCTGTTCATCCATACTTTACCGGTAATCATACGCATATTGTATTTGGATGCTGTTTCGAACAGAGCGTTTACAGACTCTTTATGGACAGTAGAGAATGCGAGGCACGAAGTTGTCCCGTTTTTGAATAATTCCTGAACGAAAATCTCAGCTACGGCTTTGGCATATTCCTCGTTTTTAAATTCTTTTTCTGCAGGAAAAGCGTAGGAGCTCAACCAATCTATTAATTGGTGACCAAAAGAACCGATAATTTCTGTTTGAGGAAAATGGATGTGTGTGTCAATAAATCCGGGAAGAATAAGCTTTCCCGAATAATCCGTACAAGGAGCGTCCGGATATTGTGCTTGTAAGTCTTTATAGTAATTAATATCTATAATCTTACCATTCTGAATTGCAATAGCCCCATCTGTAAGGAATCTTGCAACCGGTTGAGAAGCATCGTGAGTAAACTCTCCGAGAAAGTCAAAAATCTCACCACGAATAATTTTAATATTCTCATTCATCGCTATATAGTTTTATATTTTACTTTTTGGCAGCGATAGCCAAAGTTAGTAAAAAAAAGAATAGCTGAAAATAAAAGCATGCTTTTTTTATTGCAAAAATGTTGCTTTGTTTAAAACAGGTCGTAGTCATAATGCTATAAAACGGGGATGAATACTATCTTTATGATAAAAAAATAGTGTTCTGATTTCTGATGAGTTTTGTCCGGCTTGTTTGAGAAATATTGTGTTTTTTGAGAAATGTTGACCGGATCTTTGTGATTTCCCAGTCAATCTCTGCGAAGTTTGACTGTATCTTTGAAAAGTTTGACTGTATCTTTAAATTTTCGCGGTGTATAATTTTCCTGAGATACGTATTAAAAGATATTTAGATACGTATTTGGAGTTCTTTAGATACGTATTAGAATTGGAAAAGGTAGGCTTAAAAGAAATCTTGCTTTAAGTATTTGATTTTTAGTGTAATATATAATCAGGTATCCTTGCGTTATTTGCGGTTGCTTATACGTTTTGTGAATTCCGGCTGAATCTCAGCGATTAGGGAAAATCAAAAAGAAAGCATGAGAGGCCTTTTAAAATCTATATGACATATCATGCTTTCCAGTGTTGTTTAAAAAGTGAATTGCAGGTTTGCATTAAAGCTTTGAGTGAATCCCCGGCAAATTAAAGAAGCCCCTCCGAGAACAGAATATTCGCTAACTGATTTAGGATTGAAACTTTTGCCTATAATTAAAGAGATCGCTTTGTTCGGATCTAAAATCTGTAAGATGGTTTGTTGGAGTTAGATGATTGAGATATATTGTGTTTGTGTAGGTCGATTCTGTCTGAATAATTTGTTTTGGTGGAAAATAATTCTGATGTTTGTTCGTCTCGAATATTGAGCAACCAGATAAAAGAATGAAAACGGAAAAAGAAAAAGCAGAGAGCGGTGAATTGTACAATGCGAATCATGATGTACAGCTGATCCGGGAGCGTAGTATTTGTAAAAATCTTTGTTATGAATACAATAGGTTCAAGCCTGATGCTCTGAATGAACGAAATGCACTTATTAAAACATTGTTAGGGAAGATCGGAAGTAATTTCCTGATAGAGCAACCTTTTCTTTGTGATTACGGGTACAATATAGAAATAGGTGATAACTTCTATTCGAATCATAATTTGATAATTCTTGATGGAGCGAAAGTGAAGATAGGTTCAAATGTCTTTATTGCTCCTAATTGCGGAATTTATACGGCAGGGCATCCGATGGATGTAAGTTTACGAAACGAGGGGCTTGAATATGCTTATCCTGTAACGATCGGAGACAATGTCTGGATTGGAGCCGGAGTTTCTGTTTTACCAGGTGTAACGATCGGATCTGGATGCGTAATCGGTGCGGGTAGTGTTGTGAATAAAGATATACCTCCGGGGGTACTTGCTGTGGGCAATCCGGTGCGAATCATACGACAAATAGGTTGAAAAAGCAGGAGTGATTATTTTTGTCACTCCTGCTTTTGTTAATTATGATTTGAAATAGCTTTTCGCGGACATTTGGCGTAGCATTTATAACACTGAATACAGAATAGGGGATTGTCTGCACGGATCTGTTTGTTATGCCTTGAATAAACTGATGAAGGACATGCTTTCAGGCATAATCCACAGGAAATACATTGTTCCGGATTTATAACAGGAATAAATGCTTTTCCGGTTCTGCGCCCTTTAAACCAGCTTAATCTTTTTCGGATATGAAAGAGTGCGAACAGAATTAATAGTATTCCGAATTTACCATGAATTCCTCCGACAGGGTTGTGTGTATGATCTGAAATAAAAAGTATGGTCGCGGGTATTCCGGACAGGCCGGTCAGTATCCATAAATAAGTCAGCCATTTAGTGATTTTGCTTTTGTATTTCCAGTTATAGAATCTTATATCTTTCCAATGTATAAATATATGGAGACATATAATAATGGAGAATAACAAAACGCTAATCAGGTGCAGCCAGACCCAATTGTTAAATGGTAGAGACATAAATGTTTTACCTCCGGCCAGTTCTAAAATAACAGAGCTTCCGATAGTTGGTACTCCTATAATAATAATCCCCGTGTTTAATAAGTAAATTCCTTTTTCAGTCATTTTTTTGCTGCAAAGATATTTTGCTGCATGAGTTATTTACTTTGTTATATTTGCAGATATATCCATAATATTCGCACTTCTATGAAAAAATCGTCTCTAAACCCTGTAGTAGATCAGAATCAGGACTTTGTTGTGATAAAAAAAATCAAAACAGGGAAAGAGTCGTCGAAACCGATAGATCACTATCATCATCATAAGGCGATTCAAATCGTTTTGATTGAAAAAGGCAATGCCGGATTTGTAGTCAACAATGTATTGTATGAGGTAGATTCGAGTTCGGTTATTGTCTTAGGATCCGAGTTGCCGCATGGCATTGTTCATGTGTCTGATGATATCGAGGCTACACTTATCCACATAGCATTTCAGCCGTTATATTCATGGTTGTCTTTGCCGAATCTGGCTCGGGAAAAAGAGTATATCCATGATGCTTGCCATGGTTTTTTATATTCGTCTTTCACTTTAAATGAAGAAATTTCTGTATTGTCCGATGCATTGATATCCGCTAATGGGTTTGAACAGATCAGTATCGTCTTTCAGTTACTTAATAAATTATACCTGCACCCATCTCCTCAGAAGCTCCTTTTAAATTATGAAAAACATTCATTCATGTCAGATACTAAATGCCAGAATGAAGTAGAGCGCATTTATCGTTATTTGTACGCATATTATGATAAAGAGTTTTCATTGGTCAAGTTAGCTGAATTGGTTCATGTGAATCCAACATCATTATGTCGTTCGTTTAAAAGAAAAACAGGTTTTACTCTGTTCGAAACGCTTCATAAACTGCGTATTGAAAAAGCTTGTCAACTTTTGATCTCTACAGATCTTACTGTCGCTCAGATAGCATTCGAAGTCGGATTTAATTCTTATTCTGCATTCAATAATAGTTTTCGGAAAATAAAGGGAATTACCCCAATGGTTTACAGGCAACAGGTATAAATCAGTGATACAATTTATTAGTTTGGGCTATTGAGTATTCAATTCGTTTATTTCTGTTCTCAATAGATAAATACCGATAAATATTTCTGTATTCCTGAT
>JBOFKE010000370.1:0-5904 GCA_051657185.1 Bacteroidales bacterium
CGAAACCCATGAAAATACAATCAATCATACGAATGTTTATTTTGAATTTTGGTTGTGTTAACTTCGGATATTGTACGATTGTGAACCCCGGACAGGCACAAGGCCTGTCCCTACGACTTTCGTGTTGCACAATCGTACGGCAATTGAACAAAATAACCCCATAAATGCATAATTCGGATCATATTTTTTGTGTGAATTGATTGTAATGTTGTTGGCTCCGGATCCCGGACAGGCACGAGGCCTGTCCCTACGACTTCCAACAACAACATGATACAATCAATCATACGAATGTGTTTGTTGGATTAAATTTTTTGTGTGAATTGATTGAAATGTTGTTGGTTCCGGATCCCGGACAGGCACGAGGCCTGTCCCTACGACTTCCAACAACAACACGATACAATCAATTATACGAATGTGTTTGTTGGATTAATCATAATTATCGGATTTACCAGAATTTATTTAACTCTGCATTGTATTCAAATCCGCCGGAAGCTAATTTTTCAATTAAATCTTTCGGGTCGATATTCAGATCATCGCATAAAGCATCCAGTGAGCTATAAGAGTCACGAAGCTTCATATTGATAAAGCTGAACAGCATATTAACGTCTTTAGGTAATTGATCCATAATTAAAGTTTGCTATTGATTCGGCAACAAAGCCAAATTGAGTTTGAAATAGTCCGAATTAAATTATCCTTTTAAAGTCGGAGTAACCTCAGAAGATTATTTTAATTCAGGGGCAAAGTTAGTAAAATTGGATTTCTGTCCTATAAATCGCACAAACCTTAACCTAGAATGATTCTATAAATAACAATCTTTTTTCTTTCGTTATATTTCTAAAATTTGGATATTCTGTTACCTTTGCATAGGGTGGATCTCTTTCTTTTTTTTGAGATAACCCTTTCGACCGGAAATAAAAGAAAACACTATATATGAGCAATGAATGGAAATTTCTAACGCCTCCGACTGAATTTGACAATACAGTCGAACACATGGCAAAAGAGCTTGGAATCAGCCCGATTCTCTGCAAACTTCTTTTGCAAAGAGGTATTACTTCAATCGAAGAGGCTAAAAAATTCTTTCGTCCTCAACTCCAGGATCTGCATGATCCGTTCCTGATGAAGGATATGGATAAGGCTGTTGACCGCCTTAACTTAGCGATGGGACGTAAGGAGAAAATTCTTATTTACGGAGATTATGACGTGGACGGTACGACTTCGGTTGCATTGGTTTATAAATTCTTACGTAGTTATTATTCAAATCTTGATTACTACATTCCGGACCGGAGCGATGAGGGCTACGGTGTATCTTATAAAGGGATTGACTTTGCTCACGAAAACGATTTTTCGCTGATCATTGTGCTGGATTGCGGCATCAAGGCAAATGAGAAGATCGATTATGCCAAGCGTAAAGGGATCGATTTTATCATTTGTGATCATCATAAACCGGATCCGGTTCTGCCTGATGCGGTTGCGATATTAGACCCTAAGAGGGATGATGCGAGTTATCCGTTTTCGCACCTTTCGGCTTGCGGTGTTGGGTTTAAATATATGCAAGCTTTTGCGATCAGTAACGGGATTGACTTTGCTTCGTTATATCCATTGCTGGAATTTGTGGCGGTAAGTATCGCTGCCGATCTGGTGCCGATCGTGGGTGAGAACCGTATCATGGCTTATTATGGTTTGAAGCAGTTGAACAACAATCCGAGTATCGGTATCCGGAGCATCATCAACAGTTGCAGTCTGAACGATCGGGAAATCTCGTTGAGTGATGTGATTTTCAAAATCGGTCCGCGCCTGAATGCTTCGGGACGTATGCAATGCGGGAAAGAAGCTGTGGATCTATTGATCTCGAAGGATATGCAGCAGGCAAAAGATATCTGCGAAAGCCTGAACGGATACAACGATATGCGCAGAGAGCTGGATAAGAACGTGACTGAAGAGGCTAACTCTATTCTGGAAAACTGCAAAAGTCTGGCTTCGCGTAAAGCAATCGTTATCTACAATGACAGATGGCATAAGGGTGTAATCGGTATTGTGGCATCACGCCTGACTGAATTATATTACAAGCCGGCTGTTGTCCTGACTCTTTCGAACGGATTGGCTACCGGCTCATGTCGTTCGATTCAGGGTATCGACATCTACAAAGCGCTGGAATCGTGCAGAGATTTGCTTGAAAACTTCGGAGGACATCCTTATGCGGCAGGTCTTTCGATGAGGGAGGAAAACGTAGAGGCATTTACGGTCAGATTTGAGCAGTATGTGGCGGATAACATTGAACCCGAACAGCTGATTCCGCAACTGGAGATAGATGCCGTGATCAATTTTCACGATATCACACCGAAGTTTTTCCGTGTACTGAAACAGTTTGCTCCGTTCGGTCCGAACAATCAGAAGCCTGTATTTTGTACGAAACGCGTATATGACTACGGTACCAGTCGCCTGGTAGGTAAAGATCAGGAGCATCTGAAACTGGAGCTGATCGATACGAATTCGGAGAATATCATGAATGCGATTGCCTTCGGTATGTATGAACACAACGATTACGTGAAGGGATTAAATCCTTTCGATATCGTTTATACGATTGAAGAAAACAATTACAACGGTAATTCTTACATTCAGTTACTCGTTAAAGAAATCAGACCTAGCTCAATGACCGAATGACAATTTTCGAAAATATACTAAAGGAACATTGGGGATATGACACTTTCAGACCTTTGCAGGGAGATATTATTCAGAGTATCTACGACGGAAAGGATACCCTGGGGCTTATGCCTACGGGGGGTGGAAAATCTCTGACGTTTCAGGTGCCGGCTTTGGCAATGGAGGGAGTGTGCGTAATCGTCACTCCCTTGATTGCATTAATGCGGGATCAGGTAGATAATCTGAAAAAGCGCGGATTGAGAGCAGCCTGTATCTACTCAGGTATGTCAACTTCCGAAATCAGTATAATCCTGGATAATGCGCTCTACGGGGGAGTACAGTTTCTGTATGTATCGCCGGAACGTCTTTCGTCCGAATTGTTTCTGGCGAAATTTAAGGCGATGAGAATATCCATGATAGTCGTGGATGAAGCGCACTGTATTTCGCAATGGGGATATGACTTCAGACCGGCCTATCTGAATATTGCCGATATACGGCTTATTCATCCGCAGGCTCCCGTTCTGGCTCTTACGGCTACGGCTACGACACAGGTCGTAAAAGATATACAGGAGAAGCTTCGCTTCAGAGAGGAGCATGTTTTCCGGAAGAGTTTTTATCGTTCGAATATCGCTTATGTGGTAAGACATACGGATTGTAAAGAGTCGGAGCTGACACATATCCTGAACAGTATCCAGGGTACGGCAATCGTTTATACACGTAACCGGAAGAAGACGCAGGAAACGGCGGCCTATCTTCAGCGCTTTGGTATTTCGGCCGATTATTTTCATGCCGGATTAAAGAACTCCGTCAAAGAGGCTAAACAGGATGCCTGGAAACGCGGAGAGACCCGTGTTATGGTTTCGACCAATGCTTTCGGGATGGGAATCGATAAAGCAGATGTTCGCTGTGTGGTCCATCTGGATATGCCCGATTCGCCCGAAGAATACTTTCAGGAAGCGGGGCGTGCAGGGCGTGACGAAAAAAAGGCTTATGCCGTTTGCCTGATCGGGAAACAAGATGTGCCGACACTGAAACGACGCATTACGAATGCTTTTCCGGAACGTGATTTCATCAAAGAGGTTTATGATCTTTTAGGCAGCTTTCTGAAGATCGGTGTGGACAGTGGCTTCGAGGCTTGCAGGGAGTTTAATCTGGGGAATTTCTGTAAATTCTATAACCTGCCTATGATTCAGACTCACAGTGCACTGAAGCTTCTGGAACTGGCACGATACATCGAGTACATCCCGGAGGAGGAGAGTCAGTCGCGTATATTGATTCTGCTGACCAAGGAAGAGCTGTATCGCTTGCGGGGATGGGATGCGAAAACCGACGAACTGATTCAGACCATTCTGCGGAGTTATACAGGGATCTTTACCGATTATGCATATATCGACGAGGAGAAGCTTTCGGAGCGTATCAATTTATCTCAGGAAGGGATTTACGAGCGTCTTCAGATGCTTACAAGACAAGGTATCATCAGTTTCGTTCCACGTAAACGAACTCCTTACATCGTTTATCTGCAAAGACGTGAAGAGAAGAGGTATATTCAGATCAACCGAAGTGTCTATGAGGATCGGCTTGAGAAGTATCAAAGCAGGATTTCGGCAATGATCAGTTATATCGAGAATACGGAGATCTGCCGAAGCCGCTCTTTGCTGAACTATTTCGATGAGGAAAATGCAACGGATTGTGGTATTTGTGATGTCTGTTTAGCCCGAAAAAAGCGTAAGAAGGATGAGATGCAGAGGCTTATGACTGAGATTTGCAATCACCTGACTATTCTGCCTCAGACATTGGATGAGCTGGTGGTGAAAATACCCTCGGAGAAGGAACTTATAATTGAAGGTATCCGGATTTTACTGGACGACGAGAAGCTCCGAAAAGATGATTCAGAGCTGTTATACGTTATTTCTGCCGAATAGAATGCGTATTCGTTTCGGGAATCCCATACCTCAGCATCTTTAGATAAAAAAAATCAAAACCGTTTCTATCTTACTAAACAAATAAGTAAGTTTGTACTTCAGTTAGACTTTAAACACATGAAATATCAGATATCAGCAGACACGTTACACGAGGAGGTTATCAAATTGCCTTCGTCGAAAAGTATAAGCAACCGCGTTCTAATCATTAACGCTTTATCATTGAGTGATTATCCGATCGATAATTTATCGGATTGTGACGACACGAACGTCATGCTACGTGCGCTGGACTCGGATTCCTCTTCGTTTGACATAGGTGCTGCAGGAACAGCGATGCGATTCCTGACGGCTCTGTTGGCTAAGACTTTCGGACAATGGTCCATCACGGGTACCGAACGTATGAAGAACAGACCTATCAAACTTTTGGTGGACTCGATCAATGCCCTGGGTGGTAAAATCGAATATACCGAAAAAGAGGGTTATCCCCCACTACGTATTTACGGATCGGCTCTTGAAGGTGGTGATCTGGAGCTTGACGGAGGTGTAAGCTCGCAATATATTTCGGCATTGATGATGATTGCTCCCTATATGAAACACGGACTTACGCTGACATTAACCGGAAATATCATCTCACGACCTTATATCAATCTGACAGCAGAACTGATGCGCTTTTTCGGTGCGGAAGTGATTGTTTCGGACAATAAGATCAAGGTTATACCGGGCGAATATCAGCCGAAACCTTTCTTTGTAGAGAGTGATTGGTCGGCAGCATCCTACTGGTATCAGATTGTGGCACTCAGCGAGAATCTTCGTTTGCAGCTTCCTTATCTGACCAAAAACAGTTTGCAGGGAGATGCGAAAGGAGCTGAATTATTTAATTTGCTTGGTGTTCAGACTCAATATACCCAAGAGGGTGTAATCATCAGTAAAAAAGAGGTTTCGACCAAAAAATGCATCTACAATTTTGTCGATCAACCGGATCTGGCTCAAACATTTGTGGTGACTTGCTGCTTGCTGAATATTCCGTTTCATTTTTCGGGACTTCAAAGTCTGAAAATAAAAGAAACAGATCGAATGGAAGCACTGAAGAACGAAATGCGTAAGCTGGGCTATGTACTGACGGATAAGAACAATTCTATACTGGAATGGAGCGGCGAAAGATGCGAACCGTCCAACGAACCTATTCATACGTACGAAGATCATCGAATGGCTATGGCATTTGCCCCGGCTGCACTGAAGATCGGTAAAATTGATATTTGCGAACCGGGAGTCGTTTCTAAGTCTTATCCGAACTACTGGAATGACCTGAAACAAATCGGATTCGAAATCAAAGAATGATACCGGG
>JBOFKE010000371.1:0-10655 GCA_051657185.1 Bacteroidales bacterium
GGATTCACATCGTTCATGTTATCTGCCGGAATCCCGTCAATTACATATAACGGATTATTATCTCCGATCGTACCCAGTCCGCGAATGCGAACAGAAGCAGAAGCTCCCGGAGCACCACTGTTTTGCAAAACGGTAACACCGGACATTTTACCCTGCATGGCATGATTGATTCCGGTAACCATCATATTTTTTACATCATCCAATTTTACTGAAGAAACCGCTCCTGACAAATCTGCCTTACGCTGTGTCGTATAACCTACAACAACCACCTCATCAATTTTCTTAGTATCTTCGTGAAGCGTTACATTCACTACAGATTGGCTACCAATTGTAACCGATGCTTCCTGATAACCGATATACGTAATCAATAAAGTAGCACCTGTCGGAACCTCTAACGAGTATTTACCATCGAAATCTGTAATAGTACCGTTTGTAGTACCTTTAACAACTACGTTTGCGCCGATAATAGCTTCGCCATTTTCGTCTGTGATAACACCCGTAATTGTTTTCAGATTGTTTTGATCAACAACAACGGCAGACATTTCATTCTTCAAATCAGTATTTACTGCTGTCGCCATTGCTTTCCCCCCTTGAAGCATCAACAAAGACGACGCTACTAAAAATGATTTTTTTAGCATAATTGGTGTGTTTGATTAATTCTTTAAATTTGTGTTCCGGGCAGTTCGTTATGTTTACCCGTACATATTACCTCTTTTATTCGACGGCAAAGTAACATGCTTTTTATTTCACCCGAATTGCAGAATTATGTCATTTCACCTATGTATTTGTACTCGTATCGAAGTCGTTTTGTAACATCGTTACATTCCTGTGTTAGGCTAAATACAATCAGATGAAACAACGGTTCAAAAGCGGCAGATCTAACATATCTTTACACATTAACAGGAAATTACTCTATAAAATTTTGCATCTGATACAAGCGATTCTTTTTTTATTAGATTTGCAATCTCATTTAATCTGTTTTATTATGAAAAAAGTATTTACCGGAGCCTTAAGCTTTATTGTTGCATTATCATTTTTCGCTTGCAGTGGTAATAAATCTGCAAATTCCACTCAGACTGATACCATTGCAGCTACAGAAATCGTTACTGAAGAAGTCGTATTACCCACCACACAAGACAACAGTGAAACAAGTCTGGATTGGGCTGGAGTTTATGAAGGAACTATTCCTGCTGCCAGCGGTCCCGGCATAAAGATGACTCTTACATTGAATTTTGACAGAACATTTAAACTTGTTTCTGATTACATTGACGAAAAGGATGGTGTATTCACAGATGAAGGTAAGTTTACGTTTATCAATGGAAGTATCGTTGACTTGTCAATCAGCAAAGACGAAAGCAAATTCTTCAAAGTAGGCGAAGGTCGTGTTATCATGCTAGATTCGGACATGAAGCCTGCAGAAGGAGCCTTAGCCAATGAGTATGTTTTGACTCAAAAAGAAGTGTTTCAGAAATAACGGAATAATTTAAAATAAAAATGCGAGCTTCCTATCACAATATAGAAGCTCGCATTTTTATTTCAAACGTAACTCTCCTGATAGTGCTGCTTGGTACAGTTATCAGACCATACATTTAGTAACGTAAGCAATTTAAGGATATATATATCATTTTGCTATTTTCAAGACCTCTCTGATCTGAGATAAAGTTTCCTCTGATAATTCTTTTTAATCGCTGATTTAAGGCTCTTTTCTCTGTATTTGCGTACGATATGCGGTCTGTTTCCAAAAGATATACCGTATCTCTGAATTTTTAAACCGTATCTTTGAAATTATACGGTTTGTTTTGAAATTTTCGCCCTTTGTTTTTTCATTTACATACGTATGAAAATATCACGACATACGTATCAAATTTACTCCGGACAGGACAAAACCTCCTTATATAACACTTGCAGCTGATTATCAACACTTTACCAAATTGACTATCCAGCGCATATTTGAGCACTCATTACTTAGGATTCAAAATATCTCATTCTGAGCGATTAGATAAATACAAAAAGTCAGCAAAAGAAAGGATTTAAAAGAAATATGATAATAAAAAGAGGCTACTGCAATGCAAGCATTACAATAACCTCTTTTCAAATAGAAACTAATTATATCCATCGTCAGATGAATATATTTCGATTAATCATATATTACAATAAATCTACGCTACGTTTGATGAAGTTGCTCAGGGCTTCTCCTTTTAATTGACCGTTTGAAAGAAGTGCGATGTCAATCAACTGACGTACTAATTTGTTGTCAGCTGCATAGCGAGATAAAATACCTGAACGTTGTTCTCCCAATTCGGCAAGTTCTTTGGATGTTTTTTCCAAATCAGCTTTTTCGATTGGTGGAATTTCATCTTCTTTTTTGTTTGCATGTGTTGCATTCAAATCTTTCTGATATTGTTCCAATGAGTGAATTTTATCAACTAACGGTTTCAGCTCGGCTGAACAAGCTGACTCTTCGTCAGAAAGTAAACGTTTTGTTACCGGATGATCTGCGTTGATAACCATATTGAAAGTTTCAGGCATTTCTCCGTAGAAATTATACATCGGATTCATCGCTGCCATTTCTTTCATACGGCGTACGAATTCAGCTTGTGTGATGATGATCGGCTGAGCATTCTCTCCTAATGCTTCGAAAGTAACGATAAACTCTGTTTTCTCTACTTTTGGCATTTGAGATTTGAACATAATATCCAAAGATGTTTTTTCATCTTCTGATAAAGTTACTTCTGCTTTATGCTCTTTGCGGATAATATTATCGATCACATCACTATCGACACGCACAAATTGAGTTTTCTCAATTTTTTGCTCCATCTTCGATGCGAAATGTGTGTCTAACTGACCATCCATCAATAAGACATCGTAACCTTTAGATTTCGCAATTTCAATATAGCTGAATTGTGCTTCTTTGTCTGTTGTGTATAGATAAATCGTATTTCCGTCTTTATCTGTCTGACTTCCCGAAACCAATGTTTTATATTCTTCCAACGTATAGAATTTATCATCTACGTTTTTCAATAAAACGAATTTCTCAGCACGCTCAGCGAATTTCTCGTCTGTCAGCATACCATATTGGATAAAGATTTTCAGGCTATCCCATTTTTCTTCAAACTTAGCGCGATCCTGATTAAAGATTTCCTGTAATCTGTCAGCTACTTTTTTCGTAATGTGATTTGATATTTTCTTCACATTGCTATCGCTTTGTAAGTATGAACGGGATACGTTCAACGGAATATCCGGAGAGTCGATCACACCATGAAGCAATGTCAGGAATTCAGGAACGATTCCTTCTACTGAATCCGTAACAAATACCTGGTTGCAATACAACTGAATTTTATTACGCTGAAGCTCCATGCTGTTCTTCACTTTAGGGAAGTAAAGAATACCTGTCAATTTAAATGGATAATCCACATTCAGGTGGATCCAGAACAATGGTTCTTCAGACATCGGATAAAGATCCTGATAGAATTTCTTGTAATCTTCATCTGTTAATTCAGATGGTTTACGTGTCCATGCCGGATTTGTTTCGTTGATTTGATTATCTTCATCCGTATCAACATATTTACCGTCTTTCCATTCTTGTTTTTTTCCGAAAATAACCGGTACAGGAAGGAAACGGCAATATTTTTTCAACAGCTCTTCAATTTTTGATTTTTCAAGGAACTCCTTATTTTCATCATCAATATAAAGTACAATATCCGTACCTCTCTGAGCTTTGTCAATATTTTCAATTTTATATTCGGGAGTACCATCACAAGACCAACGTACAGCCTGAGCTCCTTCTTTATAAGATTTAGTTACGATTTCTACTTTTTTAGACACCATGAATGATGAGTAGAAGCCTAAACCAAAATGCCCGATGATTGCATTCGCATCGTTTTTATATTTTTCAAGAAACTCTTCAGCACCTGAAAAAGCTATCTGATTGATGTATTTATCAATTTCTTCGGCTGTCATACCGATACCATTGTCAGAAACAGTCAATGTACCAGCTTTCTCATCAAGCGTCACATATACTTTCAGATCACCTGTTTCGCCTTTAAACTCACCAACAGAAGCTAACGTTTTTAGTTTCTGTGTAGCATCTACAGCATTTGATACCAATTCACGTAAGAAGATATCGTGATCGCTATATAAAAACTTCTTAATAATCGGGAAGATGTTATCCGTAGTAACACCAATATGTCCTTTTTGCATAGTCTGTATTTAATTATTCAAGGTTTGTTAGTTAAAAAAATAAGAGCTATGAACTAAGAACCTAAAGATCTCTCTTAAGTCCGAAATTCATAGCCCTTAGTATTATTTCATTACTGGATGATTCGGAATGAATCAGGACAATAACTTAATTTTATTTTACTTCTTCGAAGTCAACGTCTGTTACGCCACCATCGTTTTTAGGACCTTCTTGTTGTCCCGGATTTGGTTGTGCGCCACCAGCTTGTTGCTGAGCATTGTAAAGATCTTGAGAAATTGCATGCATAGCAGCCTCCAATTCAGAAATTGCATTATCAATACCTGCAATATTTTGATTTTTATGCTCTTCTTTCAATTTAGCTAAAGCAGATTCAACCGGAGCTTTTTTATCAGCCGGGATCTTATCACCAAGCTCTTTCAATTGTTTTTCAACTTGGAAAATCATTGAGTCAGCTTTGTTGATTTTTTCTACTTTTTCTTTTTCACGAGCATCTGTATCAGCGTTTGCTGCAGCTTCTTCTTTCATTCTCTGGATTTCAGCATCTGAAAGTCCTGATGAAGCTTCGATACGAATATTTTGTTCTTTACCTGTACCTTTATCTTTAGCTGTTACGTTAAGGATACCATTCGCATCGATATCAAAAATAACTTCGATTTGAGGTACACCGCGTGGAGCTGATGGAATTCCGTCTAAGTGGAAACGACCTAATGATTTGTTTTGATTAGCCATCGGGCGTTCTCCTTGAAGGATATGAATTTCTACAGAAGGTTGGTTATCGGCAGCTGTCGAGAATACTTCTGATTTCTTAGTAGGAATCGTAGTATTTGCTTCGATCAACTTAGTCATTACACCACCCATAGTTTCAATACCTAATGAAAGCGGAGTTACATCAAGCAACAATACGTCTTTCACATCTCCTGTCAATACACCACCTTGGATAGCAGCTCCTACAGCTACAACTTCATCCGGATTAACACCTTTAGAAGGAGCTTTACCGAAGAATTTTTGTACAATTTCCTGAATAGCCGGGATACGAGTCGATCCACCTACCAAGATTACTTCGTCAATTTCTGAAGGATTCAAACCTGCATCTTTCAATGCCTGACGACATGGTTCCAAAGTTGCCTGAATTAATTTATCCGCCAATTGTTCGAATTGAGCACGAGTCAATGTTTTCACCAAGTGTTTTGGAATACCGTTAACAGGCATGATATAAGGAAGATTGATCTCTGTAGAAGTTGAGCTTGAAAGTTCAATTTTAGCTTTCTCAGCAGCTTCTTTCAAACGTTGAAGAGCCATAGGATCTTTACGTAAATCAATTCCTTCGTCTGTTAAGAATGATTGAGCCAACCAGTCGATAATAACCTGATCAAAATCATCACCACCTAAGTGAGTATCACCATTTGTTGAACGAACTTCGAATACACCGTCACCTAATTCAAGAACTGAAATATCGAAAGTACCACCACCAAGGTCGAATACTGCGATTTTCATATCTTTGTGTACTTTATCCAAACCATAAGCTAACGCAGCAGCTGTTGGCTCATTGATGATACGTTGAACTTTCAAACCAGCGATTTCACCGGCTTCTTTAGTAGCCTGACGTTGTGCATCATTAAAATATGCAGGTACAGTAACAACTGCTTCTGTAACTTCTGTTCCAAGATAATCTTCAGCTGTTTTCTTCATTTTTTGAAGAATCATTGCTGAAATTTCCTGTGGTGTATATAAACGACCGTTAATATCAACACGTGGTGTGTTATTATCACCTTTAACTACCTTATAAGGTACACGGCCAATTTCTTTTTGTACGCGATCATATGTCTCACCCATGAAACGTTTGATCGAATAAACTGTATTAGTAGGATTCGTAATAGCTTGACGTTTTGCAGGATCACCTACTTTTCTTTCGCCACCATCTATAAAAGCAACAATTGAAGGTGTTGTACGACGACCTTCGCTATTTGAAATTACAACCGGTTCATTTCCTTCCAGAACTGCAACACATGAGTTGGTTGTACCTAAGTCAATTCCAATTATCTTTCCCATAATTTATATAGTTTAGTTTATTATTCATTATTTAGGATAACCTCGTCGAGATTATCGCTTTCGATCTATTCATTTGCAAAGTGCGTGCCAAAATAAATAAATTCATTTCCTTATGCTTTTACGTAAATTTTGACAGCTTGAAAGAAATAATTAATGCCAAACGAAAATCTAATAAGACATTTTGTCAGAATCTCATATAAAATGATATTTTATTTCATTCTTTGCGGTTTGCATATAAAACTATCGTACAGTAGAATTTGTTCTATAAACAGTGATTAATTTTCTATTTTTTCAATTTTATAAATTTTCGTTGCAATGAAAAAAATATTTTTAGCTACCATCATGGGGACTCTTTTACTTGGAGGTGCAACCCTGGAGGCTCAACAAACTATAACTAAGCAAAACTTTAAACCGGGTATGGGACCGGGGCCGGTAATTATCCCTCAGCAACAAAAAGCTGGTCCGGTCATACCTTTTCAAGGCGGAGGTATAGGACCCGTAATTGTTTCTCAATCCAACTTCTATTTTAGCGGTCAGTTTTACGTTGACGGTGATAAATTATTCTTTCTGGATTGTGCGACAGGCAAATCTATTCCTGTTCAAAAGTCAGATCAATATCAAGCCGTAATGGATAAATACGGAAAACATAAATACTATGATTTCAAAATGAATCTGGCTACCTTCCGCGGATATATCCATCAGGAGAATATGGAGCAATCGCTGGTTGTCACTTATTTAAATAATCTGGTTATGAACGAGAACTGTCCGATTAACAGCAACGTAATCGGAACGTACGTAGGGGTAAGTGAAGCTCCTAATGGAGGGGCTATGCTGAAAGGTATCATGACAATGCATGGAAATTATTCATTTACAATGCGTACATTTAATATGAATACAGGTGAGTTGTTAAATGCGACCTATGGCAACTGGTCATTTACAGATGCAGGTAAACTAGCTCTGTTCTATACCAATAATGATCCATATTTAGCACCTCAGGCAACATATAACGTTAATGACGGACAAGTTCAATTTATGAATTCTCAAGGCACTACATTTACTCTAAGTAAACAATTCATGTAGGACCAACACAAATAAAAAAGCAATCCTTTCTCTTTCCTGATCTTTCAGTCCGGAGAAAGGATTGCTTTTTTCTATAACAACCGCATCTATTACTGATCTCTTTCAGATATTTGCAGTCAGGATATAAAAACAAAAAAGCGAGATATCCGAAGACTCTCGCTTTCTGTGCGGAGGAAGGGGGATTCGAACCCCCGGAGCCGTTTCCAGCTCGTCAGTTTAGCAAACTGGTGGTTTAAGCCACTCACCCATCCCTCCTTGGCTTAGTGTTCTCTCAAACACATTGCAAAGATATACATAAAATCAGATTCTGCAATAGCTTGAAACAAAAAAATCCTCTGTGGACAGGACTTTAAGTGCTATTCCACAGAGGATCAATATGTTTTAATTGAAGAAAATTTCTTCTAATTCTTTTCCTTCCGGCGAGATTACCTGAAAATTAAGCGATCCACCGTTATTACCGTCGAAGTAATAAAGTGTAATCGGGTGTAATCCCTTTTTCATTGCATACTGTCCGATTACTTCTTTCGGAGCGTGAGGTCCATCGTTGTCGATTACAAGCTGATCATTTATATAGAAACGGCTTCCGTCGTCTGACAATAGTTTAAATGTATAGATACCATCAGCAGGAACTTCAATATAACCTGTAAACATCAGACCCAAGTGTCCTGTAGCTCCTTTCGGGATTGCGACTTCGTTTACATTGGATTCAGAAAGAAGTTTTGCGTCTTTCGTGAAGTCTTCACAATTCTTATATTGCTTCTCGTAAGCTTTTAGTTTCAAACCTGCTATCAGTTTATCTTTTGATATATCCGATGCCTCAGCCGGCGATTGTTTCAAATAAGTTGTACGAACGAATTCATCTTTTGATCCGTTTGGTCTGAACGTACGGAATACAAAATGCGTCGTTGTATCTACTGTCATCGGTCCTTCATATTTCAATGAGTTCTCGTCAGGAATACGACCATTTGTTGTGTAACGAATCACTGCATGAGGGAATTCGCATTTCACATCTACAATTGCTGAATCAGTGAACACATTGGTTGCGTGGAATCCAGTAAGATCCGGCATGCGGTAGTTGATTGACATCAGATCCCAACGGTCGTAGTGAGGCAACATGCGTTTTTTGTAATCTTCCAGATTCGCATTCGGTGTTTTACCCCAACCGATTTCGGCTGTTGCCGTCATACGCGGAAAGATCATGTAAGCCAATCGCTCTTGTGACGGAATCCATTCACACCAAACATTCGCCTGCACTCCTTTGATCAGAGATTGTTTTGCTGAATCGGTCACTTCCTTTGTCGGATCGTAGTTATACACTTTAGCAAGGGTTGAGGCATCCGGGCGATAGTCAAAATAGAAATAGTCATTCGGTGTAAGAATTGACTCATTTCCGTTTTCAGCAGCTTTATTAACGGCATCTTTGACCCAGCTTCTCCACCACATCACTGTAGATGTTTCGGAAAGACCACCTTCGATGATTTCATCCCATCCGATAAGCTTTTTACCTTTACTGTTCAGGTACTCTTCCATCTGATGAACAAACCATGATTGTAGTTCTTCTTCGTTTTTGAGTCCTTGTTCTTTGATTCGTTTCTGACAATTCGGACATTTCTTCCAGTTGATTTTCTCAACTTCATCAGCTCCTAAGTGATAATACTCATATGGGAACAACGGAAGAATTTCGTCGTAGACATTTTTACAGAAATCAACCACCTCATCTTTGCCCGGACAAATCGGTGCAGAGAAGACATTACCCCATCCGGCCTGATTAAAGCAAGAAATTTCAGGATAATTTGCGATAGCAGCACTGAAATGTCCCGGCATATCAATCTCAGGTATTACGTCAATACCCAATTTAGATGCATATTGAACAACTTCTTTAATTTGCTCTTGAGTGTAATAGCCTCCATAAAGCGTATCACCTGCTACGACCTTCGTATGCTCTGCAGGGATATTGAAGTCAGGATTATCTTCATGTCTGACGTAATACAAACAACTCTTATCGTGTGTGTTGAATTTACGCCACGCACCTTTTTCAGTCAATAGCGGATACTGCTTAATCTCGATGCGCCATCCCTGATCATCCGTTAAATGCCAGTGAAACTTATTCATTTTATACAGCGACATCCAGTTAAGAAGTTCCTTCACCTCATCAACCGAGTAGAAATGGCGGGATACGTCCAGCATCATTCCGCGCCACTGATAAGTAGGATTATCTTTAATATCTACCATTGGCAGAGTAATCTGGGTATGTCTGATCAAACCTTTATCCAGTTCGATAGCCGGAGGTAACAACTGACGTAAGGTCTGGATGCCCGAGACAACGCCCTGATAAGACTGACCGATAATATCAACACTCTCTTTGTCGATAGATAAGGTATATCCGTTTTTTTCGGGCATTAATGAGTCAACAGACAGATTAATCCCTTTAACTATTCCTTTTTCAGGAACGATATTCCATCCGGTAGGAAGATTAATTAATTCTGATACCAGTTCAGCAGCGGGAAGAAGGCCCGGCTGAGCATAACCAACAGGCGTAGAAGCCTTGATGGCGTAAACCCCTTTTACGGGTGATATTTCTTTAACTTGTGGTATGAGAGCTATTTCTCTCTCAAATTTATCCGTTGAGCAACTTGCCAGAAACAGGCTTAGGCAAGCGCCCAGAATAAGATTTTTCTTCATCTTCTTAATTTAGTTAGTATCGTGTGGTTACAAATTGTGTCAGTGGTAATATAAAAGAGATGCAGTTTGATTAAAAAAAGCTGCATCTCTTTAATTTTCAACAAAGATATTAAATATTATTTGTTGAGCAAAAAGTTAATCAATTGAATCATAAGTTGATCCCGATCCTCGGCCGAACGAATTGTTTCGATCGGAAATCCAAGAACAACAGAACGGTATATCTTGCCAGGGTAAGCAACTGCCGCGCTTACGTTCGAATCGGTGTATCTCATAAAGGTAAATGCCTCTTTTGAGGCCGGTTCAATACCATCGGGGCTTTCAGCGATATAAAATTCCTTATTAGGTTCTGTGTAAAACGAATAGGTTTGTCTCCCGAATTTATAAGGCGCTGCAACCGTTTTTACTTCGCCCTGTACAGAAGCATGATCTGTGCGCCAGATATATTTAAGTTGTTTCTCGGCAAAGGAACGTCGGGATGGATCGTCTGTCAAACCGTTCCAAAGATCAGTACCAATATATGCCCCGCTCACCATCAGTCTGCCTCCTGCATCGAGATAGCGCTTGATTGCCTGCTGCATCGGTAAACTAAATACCTGAAATTCATTTGGCACACTTCCTTTACCGATCCTGGTTTCGCGCTCTTTTC
>JBOFKE010000372.1:0-3815 GCA_051657185.1 Bacteroidales bacterium
CTGGGTGTTGTATTAAAAAATAAGTCAACTGAAGAATAAGAACTGTAACAAAGAGGTATATCTTAATATTCAAATTTTGGCATTTCAATATAGATATTATCTTTGTGATATATTTTCTATTTATAAATCCCTATAATAAAATGATCGAAAACCTATTGAAGCAAAGGATACTCATATTGGATGGTGCTATGGGCACAATGATCCAGAAGTATCAACTTACAGAAGAAGATTATCGTGGTGAACGCTTTAGCTCGGTTTCGACGATGATGAAGGGAAATAACGATATATTGTGTCTTACACAACCTTCTATAATCGGTGAAATCCATGCTGCCTATCTGGAGGCTGGCGCCGACATCATTGAAACCAATACTTTTAATGCTACTTCGGTTTCGATGGAGGACTATAATATGCAGGAGTATGTACGCGAAATCAATTTAGAAGGCGCGCGCATTGCTAAATCTCAGGCTCAAAAATATTCATTACTGACCCCTGATAAGCCTCGTTTTGTAGCTGGGTCAATCGGGCCAACAAATAAGACATGTTCTATGTCACCGGATGTAAATAATCCGGCATTCAGAGCTCTTAGCTTTGATGATCTCACAGACACTTATCGCGAGCAGATAGAAGCTCTTTTGGAAGGTGGCGTTGATTTGTTATTAATCGAAACTATTTTTGATACACTCAATGCGAAAGCCGCATTACTTGCTGCTAAGCAAGCAATGCGTATTATAGGAAGAAAAGTTCCTGTTATGCTTTCAGTAACGGTTTCTGATAAAGCCGGACGTACCCTTTCGGGACAAACACTAGCAGCCTTCTTAACTTCCGTTGCACATGCCGATATATTATCAGTGGGATTGAACTGCTCCTTTGGTGCAAAGGATATGAAACCATTCTTAGAAGAGCTTTCATCCTTAGCTCCACACTTATATATCAGTGCATATCCAAATGCCGGACTGCCTAATCGTTTTGGTGAATATGATGAAACGCCTGAAATGATGGCTGAACAATTACGTGATTTTGTCGATCATCGGATTGTCAATATACTTGGTGGATGTTGTGGTACAACCCCCGAACACATATTGGCTTATAATCAGCTTATAGCCAACAAAAAAGACATACGCACTATACATAAGAGCAACGATCTGCAATTACTCGAATTATCCGGGTTAGAACGACTTAAAATTACTCCGGCTAATAATTTTGTAAATATCGGCGAGAGATGTAATGTTGCTGGATCTCGTAAGTTTTTACGTCTGATTAAAGAAAGACAATTTGATGAAGCACTCTCAATTGCCCGTAAACAAGTCGAAGATGGTGCGCAGATTATAGATATAAATATGGATGACGCCATGCTCGAAGCTGTCGAGTCAATGACTGAATTCGTTAATCTGGTTGCTTCTGATCCCGACATTTCTAAAGTTCCTATGATGATTGACTCTTCGAAGTGGGAAGTCATAGAGTCGGGATTGAAATGTTTACAAGGTAAATCCATCGTTAACTCGATATCATTGAAAGAAGGCGAACAAGCTTTTCTGATGAAAGCAATGAGATGTAAAGATCTTGGGGCTGCTGTCGTTGTGATGGCATTTGATGAAAATGGTCAGGCTGATACTTTTGAACGAAAAACAGAAGTATGCGAAAGAGCTTATAGGCTATTAACTCAAAAAGGCGGATTCGCACCTACTGATATTATATTTGACCCGAATGTTCTGGCTGTAGCAACAGGTATTGAGGAGCATCGAAAATATGGCTCAGATTTTATTCGTGCTACAGAATGGATAAAACAAAACCTTCCCGGAGCTAAAGTCAGCGGTGGTCTAAGTAATTTATCGTTCTCTTTCAGAGGAAATAATTATATCCGTGAGGCTATGCATGCTGTATTCTTATACCATGCTATTGCCGCAGGGCTTGATATGGCTATCGTGAATCCGGCAGAATCTGTCAGCTACAATGATATACCGAAGGAAGTACTTGATGCGATTGAGGATGTCTTATTTGATCGTCACGAAGAAGCAACAGAGCGCTTAATAGAAATTGCCGAAGCTGTAAAAGATGCAAAAACAGGTAAATCTACTATTATCGTTACAGACGAATGGCGTAATGAATCTATAGAAGAAAGATTAAAATATGCCCTGATAAAAGGCATAGGAGATTATCTCGAATCCGATTTACAAGAGGCTATTCTTAAATATCCGAAAGCTATTGATATTATCGAACATGTCCTTATGGAAGGGATGAACGAAGTTGGTGTTCGTTTTGGCGAAGGACGTATGTTCTTACCGCAGGTAGTTAAAACGGCGCGTACGATGAAAAAAGCGGTTTCAATCCTTGAACCCGTTATACAATCACAAAAAGCTGAAGGAGCTCAATCTAAAGCGGGTAAAATTATTATTGCGACCGTAAAAGGTGATGTACACGATATCGGTAAAAATATTGTAGGTGTAATTCTGGCTTGTAATAATTTCGAAGTTATTGATCTTGGTGTAATGGTTCCTCACGAAACTATTGTAGAAGCAACATTGAAACATAAACCTGACTTTGTCGGACTAAGCGGATTGATTACGCCATCATTAGATGAGATGTGTACACTTGCTCGTATGTTTGAAGAAAAAGGGATAAATATTCCGATCCTTGTCGGAGGAGCAACTACCTCGAAATTACATACAGCTGTTAAGGTTGCACCATTGTATTCTCACGGAGTGATCCATGGAAAAGACGCATCACAAATGCCTGGTATATTGTCCAAATGGATGAATATTGAACAACGCACCGTCTATCTGAGTGAGTTAAATGAGGAATACGAAAGATTGCGAAATAAATATTCGGCAGAAAAGAATAGTCTTACACCCGATCAAGCTTTTAACAAAAGGCTAAGCCTTGAATGGTCTGAATATAAAGCTTGTAAACCTAATGTAGAAGGTGAGCAGGTTGTTTCTGTTTCGATCAACGAAATATTACCTTTCATCAATTGGAAAATGTTCTTTTATACCTGGAAGTTTTCGGCTAAATTTGCATCAATCCTACACGTAGATGCAGATAAAAGCAGCCAGGCTAAATGGATACTTTCATTTAAGGATGAAGAGCAGACAAAGGCTTCTGAGGCATTGCAATTGTTTTGGGATGCTCAAGCTGTAATAATCGAACTTCTTGAGAAAAACATATCATTGACAGGGCTGTACCGCATATTTGAAGCTTATTCATCTAAAGATTCTCTGATCTTTAATAAAGATGGTAAGAACATAGAGTGGAAAATGAAACGTCAGACTCAATTGAACTCCAAAGGGCAGACTTTATCTTTGACCGACTTTGTTTCCCCTCAACAAGACTTTGTCGGTGCTTTCGCTGTAAGTGAAGGAATCGAATTCGAAAATCTGATTAAAGAAGCTCAGGCACATGGCGACGATTATAAAGCAATGCTTTTGCAAACTATTGCCGATCGTCTGGTGGAGGCTACTGCTGAGTGGCTACATATGCGTATCCGGAGAGAATTCTGGGGATATGCATCGGATGAGTCTATCGAAATCGGTGAAGTTATGAAAGGACATTATCAGGGCATACGACCTGCAGTCGGATACCCGTCCATTCCTGAACAACAAACAATTCATATCCTTGGTGAATTAATTGATTTTTCAAAAATAAATATCCGGATCACTGAAAATGGAGCTATGGCACCTGCCGCTTCAGTATCGGGATTATATATTATGCATCCTGAATCAACTTACTTTATCATTTAGTTGATTAAAAAAAACCTCCTTTACGAAATGTAAAGGAGGTTTTTTTTATGCGTTTTTGGGTGCGTTGAATACGCGGCCCTT
>JBOFKE010000373.1:0-8175 GCA_051657185.1 Bacteroidales bacterium
GTTCCGGATAAAAATGGGAATAATATGGATATTGTTCTCAGTTATAAGAAAGGAATGATTCGCAATGGGAAGAATCCATTACTGTTTTTTGACTTTTCAACTGGCTATGACCTATTTGCGAATAGATTTAATTATTCCCGAATAGCATTGTTGGAACAAGGATTTATTTTTGCTCATAAACGTCTCGACAGCCCCAATTCCAGCGTATATTTAGAAGATAAAGCAGACGAAATATCATGTATTCTCAATTATCTTATAAAAGAAGAATATACGGATAACGAGAACCTGTGCTTATCAGGAAGAGAATTCGGTGCAACAGCTATAGCGCATTTATTAAATACAAATCCTGAAATCTGCAGAGTGGCTCTGTTAAACAGAGGTATGTTTGATTTAATTCGGCATCGTGAGCTTGATCAAATGATCTTCCCACTAGATTCGGCATATCACATTACCGATAAATCTAACTTAGAGAAGGCGCTGAAGGTTTCACCACTACATAACATCAATAAAGAGAACATATATCCTGCTATCGCAATAAATACAGGAGCAAAAGATATAAATATATCACCTACGCACTCTTATAAATATCTGGCACAGTTGCAAATGCATACTCCAAATAAGAATCTTATTTTACTGCTTATAAAAGAGAAAAGTATTGCTGAGAGTGACTTCAAGTGTAGTGATTATAATAATGAGCTCATATTTAATTACACATTTCTCCTGGACAATATGAATATAAAGTATTCAGAGTCTAATTTTTCAAAGTAATCCTATAACCTATGTAAAAAGAGAAGTCTGTATTTTCTGTCGGGAGATACAGACTTTTCTTTTTTTGTCTTATCGCCTAACTATTGATTTCTAAGCAAGAATGTACACAATCAATAACAATCCAATATCGGTTAACTAAATAAAACAGACGTCATCTGACATTTTTCTCTATTTTAAATAAAACGCTGACAAAACAATCAGGCAATTCAAGTGTTATTGTAAATAAATGGTCAAAAAGTCATTATTCTAATGAATGGCAAAAAATTTGAAACACCTAAACCTAAGAAATAACATATAGGAGATTTGCTTATGAACATGAATAACTTTACAATCAAGTCTCAAGAAGCTATCCAAAAAGCAATTGAGATTGTGGCTGCAAATAATCAGCAAGCAATAGAACCTACGCATATACTAAAAGGTATAATACAAGTAGGGGAAAGCATTATTAATTTTCTTTTCCAAAAAACAGAAATCAGTTTGCAAACTGTCTCACGAGTTATTGATCGTGAAATAGATTCGTATCCTAAAGTTTCAGGAGGAGAACCTTATCTAAGCCGAGACGCCAACAACGTCCTGCAAAAAGCTATTAATCTGGCTAATAAAATGGGAGACCAATATGTTTCGATGGAGCATATTTTATTAGCTATTATTGAAGAAAAGAACAGTGCCGGAACTATTCTCAAAGATGCCGGACTGACAGCTAAACAATTAGAAGCGGCTATCCAAGAGCTTCGCAAAGGAGAAAAAGTCACTTCTCAATCAGCTGAAGAAACCTATCAGTCTCTTGGCAAATATGCAATCAATCTAAACGAAAGAGCTGAAAGCGGAAAACTTGATCCCGTGATCGGGCGCGACGATGAAATCAGACGTGTTCTTCAGATTTTAAGTCGTCGGACTAAAAACAATCCTATCCTCATTGGTGAGCCGGGTGTTGGTAAAACAGCAATAGCTGAGGGGCTTGCACACCGTATTATTCGTGGTGATGTTCCCGACAACTTAAAAAGCAAGCAAATCTATTCATTAGATATGGGTGCTTTAGTTGCCGGTGCTAAGTATAAAGGCGAATTTGAGGAACGCTTAAAAGCTGTTGTAACAGAAGTAACAAAAGCTGAAGGTGAAATTATCCTTTTCATTGATGAAATCCACACATTAGTCGGAGCCGGAAAAGGTGAAGGTGCGATGGATGCTGCCAACATTCTTAAACCGGCATTAGCCAGAGGTGAATTAAGATCTATCGGAGCAACAACGCTTGAAGAATATCAGAAATATTTTGAAAAAGACAAAGCTCTCGAAAGACGTTTCCAAATGGTAATGGTAAACGAGCCGGATGAATTAACTTCAATTTCTATTCTTCGTGGATTGAAAGAGAAATACGAAAATCACCATAAAGTTCGTATCAAAGATGAAGCCATTATTGCTGCAGTGCAATTGTCAAGCAGATATATAACCGACCGGTTCTTGCCGGATAAAGCCATTGACTTAATGGACGAGGCTGCTTCAAAACTACGTTTGGAAGTAAACTCTGTACCCGAAAATCTGGATGAAATCTCCAGACGTATTAAACAATTGGAAATCGAACGCGAAGCTATCAAACGCGAAAACGATGAGCTTAAAGTTGAGCAACTATCTGCTGAGATTGCTAATTTGAAACAAGATGAATCTCTTATGAAATCCAAATGGGAATCTGAAAGAGATTTGATTAATAAAATTCAGGCAAAGAAACAAGATATTGAAGTTTTCCGATTTGAAGCTGATCAAGCAGAAAGAAACGGCGATTTCGGTAAAGTTGCCGAACTTCGTTATGGTCGAATTAAAGAAGCCGAACAATCTATCGAAGATTATCAAAACGATTTGATTGCTATTCAAGGTCCGACTGCGATGATCAAAGAAGAGGTTGGAGCAGAAGATATCGCTGATATTGTGTCTAAATGGACAGGCATTCCGGTAAGTAAAATGCAACAAACTGAAAAAGAAAAGTTATTACACCTTGAAAATGAGTTGCATCAACGTGTTGTCGGACAAAACGATGCCATTATTGCTATCAGTGATGCGGTTCGCCGTAGCCGTGCCGGACTTCAGGACCCACGCCGTCCGATTGGTTCCTTTATTTTCCTGGGAACAACCGGTGTTGGTAAAACTGAATTAGCAAAAGCATTAGCTGAATATCTGTTCGATGATGAAAATATGATGACGCGTATAGATATGTCTGAATATCAGGAAAAATTTGCTGTATCAAGACTTATCGGTTCGCCTCCGGGATATGTAGGATATGAAGAAGGTGGTCAATTAACGGAAGCAATCAGACGTAAACCATATTCAGTAGTTTTGTTTGATGAGATAGAGAAAGCCCATCCGGATGTATTCAATATCCTGTTGCAAGTATTGGATGATGGACGTTTGACAGATAATAAAGGTCGTGTCGTTAACTTTAAAAATACGATCATTATCATGACCTCAAATTTAGGTTCAAATATCATTCGCGAAAACTTCGAACATATTACACCTGAGAACAGAGATGAGGTAATCCATAAAACTGAAACTGAAGTTGTTGATCTGTTGAAGAAAACAATTCGTCCTGAGTTCTTGAATCGTATCGACGAGATAATAATGTTTACTCCGTTAAGTGAAGAAGAAATTCAGCAAATTGTTGATATTCAACTTCGATCAATCCAAAAAATGCTGGATTCTAATGGAATACATATGGAATTCTCACCTGCAGCTGTGAAATATATAGCTAAAGAAGGATATGATCCTCAATTCGGAGCGCGTCCGGTGAAACGTGTTATTCAGAGACTTGTTCTTAACGAGCTGTCTAAAGCGCTTATTGCCGGCACAATCAATAAAACATTTACAATTAAAATCGATTTTAACGGAGACGATCTGGTTTTCAAAAATGAAGATTTTTAAATATCTGAAAGAGGCTGTCTGAATCAGGCAGCCTCTTTTATTTTTAAGAGGAACCGGATTCGGATGTCCCTTAAGTATTATATGTGAAGGATTAAAGAGTCCACATAAAGCTATATTTGTCAAAAAGAAAGCAAAACCACCATTTTGCTTTCTTTTTTAATTTCTCTAATCGCTCAGATAGCGATATTTCCTGCACATTAAAATAGATCTGAGAATATGCACAGCATTCTTATTTACATAACAAACTGTATATCAACACAAAAGCAGAAGTAAAATATATAAAGCATGATTTCAAAATATGATACGTATCAGAATGTTTTTTAATACGTATCGGAATATCTTTTAATACGTATGAAAAGAAAAAAACAAAGGGCGAAAATTTGAAAACATACCGTATAAATAAAAAGATACGCCGTAAAAAAATAAAGAAACGGTGTATCTTTTCAGAATTGCCCGCATTTCCCTGAAAAGGACACGCCAAATCGATAAAAACAACGTATTAAAACTCATACTTTGAGAATTTTACACCTCATAATCCGACTCTTCTAAAATTAGCAAAATGACAGTATAAGCGAGCTTTTAATAACTTGTTTACTTTTCCGGGCATTAGAACTTCTCCTATATACTTATTCTTCGAATTATATTCATTTTCATACGGATTGATAATACCTGCTCAAATCCTCTTAAGTAAGTAATAGTTCTGCCAATACAGATTAGAAGAAGAAAATCAATCAATCTTTCAGATAAAAACGTAAATTTGCTCAGCAAACTTTATTACACATTTATGGGCAAAGGTCAAATCAGAAAATATTTATATCTCTTTATTGGTTGCATTTCATTAGGTATGGGGCTAATCGGATTATTCCTGCCGGTTCTTCCTACTACCCCATTTTTACTTTTAACGGCATATTTATTTTACAACAGTGATAAAGTATGGCATGACCGATTAATGAATCATCCTGTAACCGGACCTATTATCAAAGATTACACAATCCACAAATCGATAACTTTCAGAAAGAAAGTAATTATTTTATCAACACTATGGCTCACTATGGCTATAAATATCATCTGGATCATCTCAAATATCTGGATTCAACTTTTATTAATGTTAATCAGCATAGGCGTTACGATACATATTTTACGAATCAAAACAAGAAAGGCTTAGACATATTCTCCGGTTTGATTAATCCTTCAGCTCCACCTTCCCATTAAGATCCTATATAACTGCAAATTATAAGATTCCATCAGAAATAAATTATAGTTCTGTAAAACTGTTTATATATAATATTTGTTTTAGGAATAACATTCAATTATATAACCTAAACTTTAACTATAATGAATAACGAAGTTTTTAATTTCTGGGGAAAAAGCAAACTATGGTGGCTTTTCCTTTTGTTAGGAGTAATAATTGCCGGAGGCGGGATGTGGTTAGCATCTGTACCTGTAATCGGTTATGAAGTAATCGCAATAATGTTTGGATGGTTTTTATTATTTGTGGGTATAACACAAATAATGATGACTACAACTTTACAGAAGAAACTCCATGGCTGGGGATGGTTTCTTGCAGGAGGCATCATTGATGTTATAATTGCAATTATTCTGATAATGAATCTGGGATTAACTGAGGCATCCTTACCTTATATATATGGATTCTTATTTTTATTTAAAGGTGTTTCTTCAATCACCTCATCATTTATGATGATGGGCGAACTAAAATATTGGTGGCTTTATCTGATTAATGGTATTATTCTTGTAATTCTAGCCTGGATATTCCTTATGTTACCGGTTACGGCTGCATTCACTTTAGTATTCATCACAGCCTTTATGATGGTGTATTGGGGTATCAGCTTAGTTTTCTTCTCCTGGGATTTGAAACCGAGCAACAAAGAGTAACAGATAAAGAGAAATTCGCTCTATTTATTTACAATATGTCAGATAATAAGACTATATGCTTTAAAACATTAAGCGTGTAGTCTTATTTTTTTAGGTTATAAAACAATAAATCCGATTTAATGTTTTATATTTAGCCCGATACTATTTAGTATCTATATTGAAATCAAATTAATTTTCACTATAACTATTGCAATTCCATGAACACAGTATCCATTCAAGAAGTAATCGATTGGGTTAAGAGCTTCCATGCAGAAAGCAATGCAGCTTTAACTCCGGCAGAAAAAAAGGAACAAAAGAAGTATTCTGTTTTGGTACAAAATCCGAAAGACAAATTTCTATTAAGTAACATGTTGGATGAATCGACTCAGATACGTAATGATAAGAAATTATCATACATGATTAAAGAGTTGGTCGAAGAGAACGGAAGTCCTAGTTTCATGTCGGCGTATGACCGCTTTTTATTAACCATGTTCGTCAAAATCGGATATCACTTTGATACTATTGCGATGCCAATGTTTAAAGATCGGATCCGTAAAGACACAGCTACAGTTATTATAGATGAGGAACGTCCTAAGCTTACCGAACATTTAGCCATGAGACGTAAAGAAGGTATTGTCGAGAATATTAATCTTCTTGGTGAAGTTGTATTAGGAAACAACGAAGCCGATCACAGATACAAACATTATCTGCACGCATTAGAACAGGATGACATTACCTATATATCGATTAAGATTTCAGGGATCTACGCACAGATACATCCGCTTAATTACGTCAATGCAAAAAAAGATTTATGCGATCGTTTAGTGACAATCTACCAAAAGGCGATCGATAATCCGTATATTGATTTTAATGGGAAGAAACGTCCTAAATTTGTTAATCTGGATATGGAGGAATATAAAGATACTCATTTAACGATGGATGTCTTCAAGACTGTGCTCAGTATGCCTCAATTTAAAAACTATACAGCAGGAATCGTTATTCAGGCCTATCTGCCGGATGCATGGGATTTACAATCCGAATTACTTGCATTCGCAAAAGAACGCTTAGCTGATGGCGGGGCTCCATTAAAAATGAGATTGGTTAAGGGCGCTAATCTACAAATGGAACAAGTTATTTCATCTTTAAAAGGATGGAAAGTGCCTGTTTTCGACAATAAAGTATCTGTTGATGCCAACTATTTAAAAATCATTGACAGGGCTTTGGAGCCGGATAATATACGTGCTCTGCATGTCGGAGTTGCATCACATAACTTATTCACAATTGGTTATGCAATGCTTCTGAGCCAGAAAAATGATGTTCAGTCATATATTTCATTTGAAATGCTGGAAGGAATGGCTAACCATTTAGCAAGAACTATGCGTAAACATGAGAAGCAGCTAATACTTTATACACCTGTAGTAAAAAGAGAGCATTTCTTGAATGCCATTTCTTATCTGGTAAGACGTCTGGATGAGAATACGAGCAAAGACAACTTCTTACGTTACTCTTTCAATTTAAAACCCGGAAACAAGGATTGGGATTTTCTGGTAAATCAGTTTACCACGGCATATACTATGCGTGAAGATATATCAAGTAATCCAAAGCGAATACAGAATCGTAATGAAGTATCAGTTGAACGTGGTGATATGGATCATTTTATCAATGAACCTGATACCGATTTTGACTTGCTGCCGCAAAAAGAATGGGTTCAGAATATTATTAAAAAATGGAGACGTGCTCCTATTGATAAGCCAATTGAAATCCCTGTACAAATAGGTGAAGAGGGCTGCTATTCTGAAAAGAAAGGAGAATATGTCGATCGTTGTCAGAAAGATCATATTGTAACCTACAAAATGAATCTATGCAATGCAGAACAAATGCAACAGATTATAGATGTCGCAAACAGAGACGATTCCGGATGGGGAAACACGTCACTAAGCGATCGTAAAAAGATATTGATGAAAACTGCCGACCTGATGAATGCCAAGCGTGGCGATTTAATCGGAATTATGGCTGCTGTCACTGGAAAAACATTTATGGAAGGTGATGTAGAGATTTCTGAAGCTGTGGATTTTTGCAGATTCTATCCTTTAAGTATGCTTGAATTTGAAAAACTATCTTCTGTATCCTACAAACCTAAAGGTGTAGTCTTGGTTGTATCGCCCTGGAACTTTCCGTTGGCAATACCTGCCGGAGGAGTAGCTGCAGCATTAGCCGGAGGTAATACCGTTATATTAAAACCAGCAACCGTGGCTGCCCCTATTGCCTGGGAGTTTGCTCAATGTTTCTGGGATGCCGGTGTGCCCAAAACAGCTTTACAGGTTGTATGTTGTGACGGATATGATACGCTTTCTGTTCTGACCAAAAGTCCGGTATTAAAACATATTATTCTCACAGGAGGGACTGATACAGCTTTTTCCATTTTGAAACAGAATCCAAAATGTCCTCTTTCTGCTGAAACCGGCGGTAAAAACACCATTATACTAACGGAGTGTGGTGATCAGGATCATGCTATTCAGAATATCGTAACATCGGCATTCAGCAATGCCGGTCAGAAATGTTCTGCCTGTTCTCTCCTGATGCTTGAAAAAGGAGTGTACAATGACCCTGTATTCAGAAAAAAATTAA